>PFAC01000009.1:16084-52159 GCA_002773835.1 Chlamydiae bacterium CG10_big_fil_rev_8_21_14_0_10_35_9
TGCAATAAGTTGGTTGACAGGTAAGTTAGCAAGCCAAACTTCTTTATCCTTAACTAAGACCGTAACCTGATATTCAGCATAGTTCATATCAACTAAAGCTTGAATGTACCCTTCAAAGTAGGGATCACTGGCCTCTTCGATAGATTCTAAAGGGATACTGTCGCTTCTAGTTAATACAACAGCCACATCTTTTTCTATATTTCGGCTTTCATTAGAAAAAGCAGATATAACAAAAAACATAATGAATATAGAAAACTTTCTCACTAGATAACCTTATTGTCTTTTGATTTTCTATATACACAGATGCTTTTTATCCAAAAAGCTTTTTTAAGAAACTGATGACTTTAGAGCTCTTTGCTTTAACATCCAGTAACCGCTATACAGGCAAAGCCCTCCTCCCGTAATAAGTACAGAAAAAGGAGTTAAAGCAACACACATTGCACCTCCAATTAAGGGCGCAAAAGCTCCTCTGATGCCTACCATAACAATATTGACACGACTATATTTAGCGCTGTGATCATTTCCTGAAAAAATAGGGCCGGAAAGATTCCATATTAAATGTGATCCTCCTTGGGCTATTCCATAAAGAAAATAGGAAAAATACAACCAAAAACGAGATATGGGTGAAAACAACATAAAAATTGAAAATAAGCCAGTTAAAATAAACACCCAACTGGAAATTTGGTTAATCCAAAATCTATTTAATAATCTCCCCCATATAGGAGAAGAAATAACAAATCCTAAACTTTTATAAATAGATAATGCAATAGCTATATCAGTATAGGTAAGTTGCAATGTGTCTTTAAAAAATAAAGGAAGGGCTGGTTGAATCATCATTATACCAATGCCTGAAATCATAAAGCCCCATTGGAATATGGAAAACTGCTTTTCTTTTCTTATTAAGTGAAAACTTTCTCTCCATGGTTTGATTACCTGGAAAAGAAAAGAACCTTTTGCTTTTTTAGGTAAGGTCGTTTCACTGTGGTTAATAGGGATCCTTGCTAGATAAAACAAGTTAATCATACCCGCTATAGCACTGAAGAAGAATAAGCTTTTCCAACTCCCGGAAGAACCATCCAGCATCCTGCCAAACCCAATAGCTAACAAACTGCCTTCTAAAAACCCTATCGCAGATCCCCATGAAAAAATTTTCTCTCGGCTGTTTTTAGATAAATTGAGCTTTAAAATTTCCATCCATGCTGGGATACCAGCTCTATAAAACATAAGATAGACAGCTGCTGCAATAATCACAAACCAGGCATTCTCATAAAGAGGGAAAAATAAAAATAAGAGTCTTGATAAAAACCCTGCCCCTAATAAGTTAGACTTTAATTTGTCTGATCTTTCGTGCAAATTAGCACTCCAATATAAAGACAACAAAGAAACAGTTGGCCTTAGCATTGTTAAAATAGCAATTTGAAATGCAGTAGCACCTAGGTCTTTACATAAGATAAAAGCAGTCAAATTATACAAAGTAAACAAAGGCTCGTTAAGCATATTAGTAAGAATAACGGCCCATTTAGTCTTATGATGGTAATGATCAACAGAAGAATTATAAAATTTCATTTACAAGTTCCAAATATAAGGTACTATTGTACCTTCAATATAGATTCCGATACAACCTTTCAAATTTTCTTGATTTATCTAAGCATATGATATATCTTTATCACCTCATTCTTAGGGGGGCAATAGCTCAGTTGGTTAGAGCAGCGGACTCATAATCCGTTGGTCGCGGGTTCAAGTCCTGCTTGCCCCACATCTTTAAACTGCACATACAATGAATAATAAGCAGCGTTAAGCTTACCTTAAGATAAAACTTAAGTTTTAATTAAACACCCCTCCTATTTGGACTGGATTATTAACTTCCTTTTATCGAGCCATCAACGAAATGAAAGGAAATTCTCTCAGAACTCAGTAACCAAGTCTACAAAAGATAAAAACGATTTTCCAAGAATTCCTGACCACAAAATTTGTAAATTTTTTCTTTATTTTTTTATCTGATGTTTGCTAACAATTTCTTTATATTTTTTTAATTTGGATTTAACAATGACATCAAAAGCTTGCTTCTTTTTCATAATGGTTTTGATTATTAAAGCCTATCCTCAAATTAATTGGTCTTCTCCTGTGGATCTTTCTGCTCCAGGGCAAAATGCAGCAGTACCGCAAGTAGCTGTTTCCTCTAATGGAACTGCAGCTGCGGTTTGGCAAAGATCCAATGGTAGCAACACTATCGTTCAAGCATCTACTTTTGATGGCAGCTCTTGGTCTTCTTCTGTAGACCTTTCAGCACCAGGTCAAAATGGTACAGACCCTCAAGTAGGTATAGATTCCAGTGGACGGGCTATTGCTATTTGGCAT
Organism: Chlamydiae bacterium CG10_big_fil_rev_8_21_14_0_10_35_9; assembly: GCA_002773835.1. Classification (GTDB taxonomy): domain Bacteria; phylum Chlamydiota; class Chlamydiia; order Chlamydiales; family SM23-39; genus 21-14-0-10-35-9. The sequence goes on from PFAC01000009.1 coordinate 18,443, forward strand.
AGGTCTAATGGTTTAAATGCTATTATCCAAACTTCCATTTTCAATGGAGTGAGCTGGTCAGTGCCAGAAGACATTTCCCTTCCTGGAAATAATGCTTCTAATTCCCAAATTGCAGTTGACCCAAATGGAAATGCTATGGCTGTATGGCAGAGATCAAATGGAGTAAATTTTATCATTCAAGCCTCTTATTACAATGGATCTACCTGGTCGACTCCAGCTGATGTATCTCTTCCTGGGGCTAATGCTTTTGATGCCCAGGTCGGCGTTGATAATACTGGAAAAGCTGTGGCTGTATGGAGAAGATTTGATGGGACCAGTTTTGTGATTCAAGGAGCTGTCTATAATGGCAGCACATGGCTTACACCCGAGACCCTTTCTGCTACTGGACAAACTTCTTCAGCTCCCCAAGTGGCTGTTGATCCTAGTGGTAACGCTGTTGCAGTCTGGATCAGGTCTGACGGGTCTAACTTTATAGTACAATCCTCACATTATAATGGGGTTACTTGGTCTGCAGCAGAAAATGTATCAGCGTCAGGTATCAGCTCCTTTTCTCCCCAAGTAGGCATAGATGCTAATAATAATGCGATTGCTATTTGGCAAAGTGCTAGCGGGATTGCTCAAGCAGCTACTTTTGATGGATCTACCTGGTCTTCTGTTGAAGACATTTCTGAACCAGGACTTTCTGCTTTTGTTCCTCAAATTGCAGTTAATGCAGATGGTACGGCTGTTGCCGTTTGGAGAAGATCTGATGGAGTAAATACTCTTATACAAACAGCATTTTACTATAACTCGACTTGGTCTACACCTGTTGATATCTCCGAGCCGGGACAAAATGCATCTATTCCTCAAGTAGGAATTGACACAAGTGGCAATCCAGTTGTAGTTTGGAGAAGATCCGATGGATCCAACAATATTATTCAGGCTGCTTATGGAATATTTTTACCTGCAGTGGCTAATCTCAGAGCAAGCCAAAAAAGTCATTTATTTCCCACACAAACTGATCGCATTAATACTGTTACCTGGGTAAATCCAGTCCCTCTAAATATCGTTTTATTCAAAGTTGCAAGAGATATTTCTTTTTCTGAAGTACTGACTGAAACAACAGGAACAATTTATGAGGATCACAACAGGTTGCCAAATGTTTCAGCGACTTACTATGTACTTTCCATAGGAAGAGATGGCAGCGATGGTGGTATTGGCTTTATTACCTTAAACCCTTAATTCTACATTAAGCTAGATCAGCGCCTATTTTTGACAACTTGCCTCAAACTTTTTCAATTGGATTAAAGCACTTAGTGTTGTAAGCAGATGTCATCCACTGAAGAATATGGGAAGATCACAGATGCATAATCCGTTGCTCGCGGGTTCAAGTCCTGCTTGCCCCACATTTTTAAACTGCACATACCGTGAACGATAAGCAACATTAATCTTGATTCGATATCAAACTTAAGTTTTAATTCAACACTCATAGTTCGAAAAAAAATTAGCCAGTACACTGTCCACTCTTTAACCAAGGTTGGAAATTATGACATCTATTTATAAAAACAAATTCATCAAAAGCACCAATAAATCAAGAAACTCTACCGAAAGGACTACTTCAAGATCTTAGTCATATGATCGATCAAACTCTCAGCTCCATTGCTTCTATAAATTCCGGGTTAACACTCCTCTATTGGCATGTAGGAACTCAAATTAGGATTGAAATCCTTCAAGATGAACGAGCTGAGTATGGACAAAAGATTGTCGCAGCAATGACGCGACAATTAACTCAAGATTACAGCAAAGGGTTTTACTGAGTAAGGATTACGTAGAATGATTCAATTTGCCCAGGTTTTTACTGATAAGAAGATTGTCGCACCACTGATGCGACAATTGAGCTGGACCCATTTTATGACTTTTATCCCTAGTGCATTATCCAACGAAAGCCTTCAAATTTCATATAACAGGAGTCATTATGATTGTAAAAGAAGATAAAGTCTTAACTCTGCCTAAAAGTTACTTTGATTTTTTGAAAGATATCAAAGTCCGTATTAAAAATTCTCAAATTAAAGCAGCAGTTGTGTAAATCAGGAGTTGATAAAACTTCATTGGTGGATTGGCAAAAAAATAGCTGAAAAGCAAAACATCGAGAAATGGGGAAGTAAACTCCAGAGAAGTTATGCAAGGATATCCAATCCAGCCACCCTGGCCTAAAGGGATTTTCAAGATCTAATATATTCAACATGAGAGCCTTCTATAAAGCTTATCAAAAAGTCCAGCAACTTGCTGGACAATTAGAAACTCCACCTGATTTCTGTCTTAACATCCCCTGGTGTCACAACGTGATACTGATTGAAAAAGTGAAAGATCCTCAAGAAAGGCAGTGGTACGCTAAACAAATTATTGAAAATGGCTGGAGTCGAAGTGTTCTTCAAATGTGGATAGAGTCTGATCTTTATAATAGGCAAGGTAAAGCAATTACAAATTTTCAAAAGACTCTTCCCTCTCCTCAATCAGATCTTGCTGAACAAACCATTAAAGATCCTTATTGTTTTGATTTTCTTGGCTTAACTAAAGAAGCCAAGGAAAAAGAAATTGAAACAGGCTTAATGGATCACTTGCAAAAATTCTTACTTGAGCTAGGACAAGGATTCGCCTTTGTTGGAAGACAGGTTCCCATCAAAGTAGGTATTGCCATGTATTTAACCTTTAATCAAAGTGAAAAATAATTTTTTTTTTAGATTCGCATTTTTTTAATCTTGAGTCAGCATCTGAACTTTTTAAGCCTTTCTTAGTTGTTTTAAGTGACTTAAAAATAGCATCTAAATTACTTTTTTCAGCTGCATTTGAATCTATAAAACAAATATCTTCCATAACTTGCTTATATCATCAAAGCTAAAAATCAATGAGCCGAATTCAAAATAGCTACTAAAAGACTGAAATGCCTCTAGCTTCTTAGTTTGCACTTCAAGGCAAGTTACCGAATCTGCTAACGTTTTTTGCTTAAAAGCAAAAAATCACTAAAAAAAGTTTTACTTAATAGGAAATGTTGTACTAAATTGCTAGCTCTTCAAAAGGAGAAATTAAATGCTCAATAGATTACAGCAAGAAGAAGCTATCTCAAAAAGAACCCTACATCTTACAGCAAATGAGAACATTATGTCGCAGCTTGCTCTTAGCTTTTGCTCTAGTGAGTTGGGATATCGTTACCATGTAGGCAGCTATGATGATGCGCCTGATCTTACAAAAGCGCCTTATTACATTACCCATAACCTTATGCTGCGCAATCTTCCTTCAGTTTTTGCTCTGGAAAAAATAGCAAGACATTTTGCTTGTGAGATGTTTCATGCCACCTATTGTGATTTTCGCCCTCTTTCAGGGATGCATGCGGCATTTTCAATTTTGCTAACAACCACAAAACCGCAAGATACTGTGTATATTTTTTCCACGGAAAGCGTTGGTCATCACGCAACCCTTTCTCTTCTTAAGCACCTAGGCAGAAAGATTCAGTTTATCCCCTGGGACTTTTCCAGTTGTAATATCGACCTTCATGCTTTTGCCTCTCTGGTAAAATCACATCCCCCTTCTGTAGTTTTTTTTGATTTTGGAACAACCTTTTTTCCTCTTCCTCTCAAAGAAATGCGTGCTATTGTCGGAGAAGGTCCGCTTATGATTTATGACGGTTCGCATGTGCTTGGGTTAATTGCCGGAGGGCAATTTCAAGCTCCCCTTGAAGAGGGGTGCGATATCCTAATTGGCAATACGCATAAAACGTTTCCTGGTCCTCAAAAAGGGATGCTTTTGTACAAAAATTCTTTTTTTGGGAGGGAAATTGCAGACGAATTATTTTTGAGTGTTCTTTCCACACAACATACCCATCACTCCATTGCTTTATACCTGACTTTAATTGAAATGCACCAGTTTGCCAAGGACTATGCAACTCAAATTTTAACCAATCGAGAAGCTCTCGCTCAGGCGTTAATAGAAGAAGGGTTTCAAGTACACAACTCACAATCACATAAACTTGCCCTTATCGGAGGGCCATTTCACGAGGAATGTGCCTTATTACACCAGAATCAAATTAGTACAAATTCCAGAAAATTATTTGATGCACCATCCATTCGAATGGGCGTACAGGAAGCAACTCGAAAAGGCATGAAAGAACGTGAAATGATTCGTATTGCTAAATTGATTCGTCGATGTTTGGACGGAGAAAATGTAAAAAGAGATGTCGAAGAGCTTCTTCTAGAATTTTCAACTACTTGGGAGGGAAATATATATGAAAACATGCACCTTTATCGCGAACTCGCGCCATGCTTACTTTAACCTACCTTCTCTTCCAAGTGAAGGTTGGAATTTTGAGTTAATTATTGAAGAACCTTATGAGGTTTCTTCTGATTTTGCAGCACTGATGACTCAAATTCACCGCGTAAAAAAAATAGACTTTGATACTTGTCATCCGATCATCTGCAAGACTACAAAAGCTATTGTCTGCTGTGATGAAAAGCTTTTACTAACAGCCGCTCAACTCCGAAAATCTCTAAACATTCCCGGTGCAAGACCGAGCCAATACTTCCCTTTTAGCTCCAAGCGTATTATGAAAGAAATTTTATCTTGCATTCCTCTTAAAATTCCTTCATTTGTCGACTTCGATTCTCGCTTTTCTCTAGAGGAGCTGCATGCAAATTTCTCTCGACTCTTTCCTAATGGGTATATTGTAAAACCGCTAGATAGTGGCGCCAGCATGAACGTTGCTAAAATCAAGTGTTTCCAAGAATTAGAAACTTGGTACGATCATGCCTTTAATCGAGCCGAAGAATATACAGCAGAAGAGCTTATCGAAGGTGACATGTATTTTTGCGATTCTTTTGTTCTTGATGGAAAAATCCAGTTTAGCACCGTCTCAAAGTATCTCTACCCCTGCCTTGACTTTGTGAATGGAAGGCCTCTTGGAGCCTACCCTGTTGAACAAGAAGCTGTATCTCGTTTCAATCAAAAAATCATCGACACACTCGCTCCCCCTGATGGAGCACTTCACATGGAATGCATAGAGCAAGATGGAGAGCTTTTTTTTATCGAAATTGGAGCAAGGCCTCCAGGAAAAAGTGCGGTTGCTTGCCATGAAAAAAATTTTGGCATTAATCTCTATGAATGTACCCTGAGAAATGAATTAGGCCTTCCGATAGATTTTACAATAAAAACTAACCTTTATCACAGCTGGGTTGTTCTTTCAACTTATCCAGGGGTTGTGCACCAGTTGAATCCCCCAGCTCTTAAAAGCCATCATAAAATCCATTGGAAAATTCAAAAAGGAGACACCATAGCTTCTTATCCACCTCATATCAACGCAGGCTATTCTGCTTTTTTAGAATTGTATAATAAAGATTATAAAGAACTTTTAGAAGATTTAGAGTATCTTAAAACACATAAGCCTTATTTGGATTGGGGCTCTGTGTCTGAAGAATACGCTCTTTTTCGACCTCCTCCCCCTTCTTCTTTTTTTGAAAGACTTCAAAAAGTAGGGATAGGTTTACCTAATCAAAGGATTTTAGACTTAGGTACAGGAACAGGTTTTTTAGCCAGACAGTTTGCTCTTCAAAAAGCTATAGTAACTGGAATTGATATTTCGGAAAAACAAATTCAAATGGCCAAGTCTCTATCTGAATCTTTACCTATTGAATACCTTGCCTCTCCTGCAGAAAACATATCTTTTCCCGATGCGCATTTTGATGTCATCACAGCCATGCAATGCTGGCCCTATTTTAACCAAGAAACTCTTTTGCCTATTTTAGAAAAGATCTTAAAACCAAATGGCATTTTAATGATCGGCAATTTTGACCACCTTTCTAAACAGAGTAAAGTTGCTTCCATGACAGAAGAGTTGATTTTGAAATATAATCCTAACTGGACTCAAGCAGGCTACAGCGGAGAACTTTCCCCCCCCACAAATATCACTGTACAAAAGATGTTTTATTATGATGAAGAAATTGCTTTTACAGCAAATAGTTGGATACAACGTATTGTTGCCTCACAGGCAATTGGCACTATTTTGTCTTTCCAGAAAATTCAAGATTTTAAAGAAGAGCTCTCAGTCTTATTAAAACCATTTCCCTCTTTTACCATTCCTCACCGCTTATCGGCATATATTAGCTCTTTTAAAACTACATAGGATACAAATGCCAGCTCCATCCCTATTAACTAAAAGACTTTTACTTCGTCATTGGAAAGAAAGTGACCTTCCTCTTTTCGCTAAAATGAATAGTGACACACGTGTCATGGAGTATTTTCCTTTAATCCTCTCTAAAAAGGAAAGTGATTCTCTAGCCGAAAAGATTCAAAAGGAGCTTAAAGAAAAAGAATACGGTTTTTGGGCTGTTGAAGTCATTGGGCTTGCGCCTTTTATTGGCTTTGTTGGCTTGCATTATCCTGATTTTAAAGCTCCTTTTACTCCTTGTGTTGAAATAGGCTGGAGACTTGCCTATGAACAGTGGGGTAAAGGATATGCTTTTGAAGCTGCAAGCAAAGTTATCGACTATGCCTTCAACACACTGAACCTTCAAGAGCTTGTCTCTTTTACTACTGTAAAAAATAAACGTTCTAGAAAATTAATGGAAAAACTAGGAATGACCCATAACCCTAGTGATGATTTCGCCCATCCAAAACTACAAAAAAATCATCCTTTATGCCCCCATGTGCTTTATCGAAAAAGAAACCCACATAATGAGAATATATCTCACTTACCTCAAATTATTCGTTGATTTTTATCAAAAAAAAACAATATTGTCTTCGCTCCTTCAAGCATAAAGAGGTAATTTATGAGCTCAAGTCATTTGAACCTGGTTAAGGATTTTTTCACTGAAAATTATGGTCGGGCCCACCCATCACCCATACAAGAAGAAGATTTTCAAGTCGGTATTCAGCTATTTACAAAAATAGCTGAAGAATTAAGTGCAAATGCCTCAAGGGCAAGCTCAAGGCTTTTTAAAAAAAAGGTCAGATTAGAAAATAAACCTATCAACGAAACGACAGCAAAAATACAACAGTTTCTCAAAGAACACTCATACCGTTTCTGGAGTGCTTGTGAAGCCGGGTTTCCTTTTTCTAAGCTCGAGCCGATGGAATCCGAAGCGGCTTTAAAAAAATCTTTAAACAATTACCAGTCCATAATTGTAAATTTTCTTAAGCAAGATGATTCAGTATGGTTAACTGAAGAAGATCTTAATAGTAAATTTGGCAAAGCATTTTATCTTCTAAATGTTAAAGAAGTTGGAGCTGCCTGTGAAGGATTTAAATTAGCATATCTTCGCGATAAAGATATAAAGGCAGGATATTATATGCTGTGGTTGATAAAACATGCATCAGGTTGTGACCTCAAAATCCCTCCTAAAGAATCATTCCAAGACTCCACGGCAATTGAAGTACTATCCGATTTCATCTCTTCTCAAGATTTTACAGTAAAATCCCCAACAAACTATATCGAACTTCTACAATTTAGAAGTTCAAGAATAACACCTCCTCTAAATGTGGGTTTCTTAGATCAAAAATCTACTAAAAAATTTCTAGAATATGCAGTAGCTCAACTGCAATCTATACCTATGGCAAATTGGCCCAACAAAGCAAGAATCATTACAGATCTTTTAGAAACTATAACAACAGATAGTAAAAAAGCAGCTGCCACAGCTCTACAATCTAGTTCAGATCGCCAGACAGCAGAGGTGGGTAACCATATTTTAAGCGCTTTGCAAGCTGCAACATTAAAAGAAGCTATTCCTCATTTCTATGCCTTAGATGAACTTCTTTCTAATTTTAACTATACTCATGCTGAGGTAATTTTTGGCAGGCCATTTCCTCAATTCAGACATGACAAAATGATCTTTAAAAATGATCCTGATTTCATACGAAGATTGAATTTTAATGAAATGAGCAAAGTATTTGTCTTTGGAGATCTTATGTTAGGCGCTTATAATCCTAATACTACATTTGGAGGTAAAGGAGTACCTCCGCACTTGTTAGCCTACAATAGGCAAACAGAAAAAATGGAATGGGGTATACCACTAACACCTGAGCAGCCTGAAGATCTATCTCTCGTTACTACTCAAGTACCTATGACTTACGGTCTCCCTAGAATGGGACCTGCAGAATATCACATAGGTCAAGTTGGTGAAAGTATTACCCTTCAATTTATGGGTGAAAAAAGAGTTCATTGTATTGATTCCAACACAGGAGAAATTACAGATACTATTTTATTACCTTATGAAAACCAAAATGATGACGATCGCCTTTATTTAACACCTGATGGTATTGGCTATCAAATGGTCTTCTTGGAGGATGACATAAAATTAATTGGTGGAAAAATTTCTGACTCTTGCTTGAACCCTGATTTTGAAGTGGCTGCCCCCCATGGTTTTCTCCTTCCACTTTCTACACATGTTGGCTTTAAAGATCCTTTTGAAGATGAGCTCATTATCTTTAACTCTAAGGGAAAGCATGTGACTCTTGACTGTCTGTCAGCATATGCTGTTGGAACTACACTCTATCTAGTAGAGCCTAATCCTTCTCAAGAAAACACATGTAAGTTAACTGTAAGGACTATGACTACAGATGACCAGGTAATATCTGAGGTCGAAAAAAGTATTGTTCTCAATACTAAATCTGCCTCAATAGAAAAAATATGTGACAATGGACAGTTAATCTTGATTAATGGCTATAAATTGCCTATTTTTGTCGGCCTTGAGAATGGAGAAATTGTTTATAGCGATCACAAAATACCTTCCTATGGTGCCTATCATGTAAATGCCCTATCAGGAGATATATGGAGCTGGGATACAGTCAGCCAAAAAATCTGGAAAGTATCTTCTCAAGAAAAAGTTTTCATGGGATCTTTGGAAAGTGGTCGAGGTACAAGTTTACTTCATGTTGATCAAGATAATCATTTATTTTTTGTGGATATTCCTTATTAATATTTCGGTGGTTCTTATTTCTCTACCAATTACATGAGATAAGAGTCATTTTAAATACAGAAGATGGGAAAGCCCATCTTCTTTTATATTAAAATTTAATAGTTGTATGGCTTCCCGTATTTCAAGTTCAGCTTCATCAGTTCTCGAGAGTTCCCTCTCACGGCCTTCTTACTTGGATGACGTCCCATTGGATATCATCAAAAGCATTTTTAATAATTTATCCAATTATGATGCTTTTAATCCTTTTATTTATGCCTCTAGAGTACGCCTAAAAATTAGCCCTGAAGAAAATACAAAGCTTGCAATGGAAGCTCGTAAAGCTCTTATAATTGCTAGTGCCAATCTTTCAGAAAATCCACTAACTAAAATTTATCAGCTTATACATATTGCTGATGGTTATTTTGATTTAGAGATCCCATTTGAAGGTTTTTTTGATGCCATTACAAAGAATAAGAAAAAACTAGCGTTGTATGAATATGATGCATGGTCTCTCGGGGAAAAGTTAAAAAAGTCCATTAAAAAGCGCATTGCATTAGGTAGGATTGACGAAGCGGAGGCCTTACTATGCAGCATGAATGACATCATACACCGTAAAGTGCATATCGAAATCTTAATAGTTCTTATTAAAGCTTATGCTGATGTAGGTCACCTCCCAAAGGTTTCAAAACTTGCGATTATGGCAAGAGATGAGGCAATGTCTCCTATAACCCATTCACCCAGACATTTTATAAACTACCGAGTTGTTTCAGATTCAGCCGAATATTCCACTAAAGCTTTAACAAAACTTGCTGGGGATTTTGCTGAGCTACATATGTATAAAGAAGTTATTAGCGTATTTCAGTTTATCAAAGACTTTATAAGAGTCCACAATCCTGGCCATTTAAAGTATGAAAGCCAAAAAGAATTTTGCTTAGCTCCAATCGATATTGTGAAAGGTTGTATTGAGCTCAATAAATTTAACAGGGCAAATCATCTTTTATGTGTCTGGGAGGAAATAGTCTTTCAATTTCACCATTGGGCAGTCACTGAACCATTTCAAATTGAAGCACTCACTGAAATGGCCAATGGATATATTCAATTAGGAAATCACACTAAAGCATTAGATCTTCTTGAAAGATCTGAAAAACTATTAAAACATACTAGGCCTTTTTCTAGTGATGCCCGAGCAAAAATTGAGACTTATACGCGAGTTGCCAAAGGATATGCACAACTTGGGGTGCATGATAAAGTAAAAGGAGTTTTAAATAACTGTAAAGCTTTAATAGAAAAGGAAAGAGAGAAAAATATGTTTACTCATTTATTAAATGAAGAGCTTTTTCCTAAAAACATAGTAGCTATCGCTAAAATATTTATAGAAAAGGGAGATACTATTTTTGCTGAGGCTTTATTACAAGATGCTGAAGATTTTACCACTGATGCTGATGTTTTACATGAAATTCCAGTTTATAAGGATATTGCCGAAGCATACATTTACTTAAATAAATTAGATAAAGTCGATGGAATTATAAACCTTGTGAAATCTTTAAGAACGGGGGCTAGCTATGAAACAACTAATTTTATCATTTATTTAGCTAAAATTTTTACGCAAACTGAACTGTGGGTAAACTCTAAAGATCTTTTAAAGGACATTAAGTTAATAAATTATTTTAATAATACATCTGTTGATACATTAATTGAAGTTTGTAAAAATTGTATCCAACATGAAAAATATAACCTTACTATACAGTTTTTAGAAGTAACAAAACAAATTATTAAACATCACTGGCTTACGGGAAAACCTCAATTACTGGAAAAAATAAATATTATTGCTGCTAAGCTACCCTGAACTTCTATTAATAAAAAAAATTAAAAAAAATACTTTAGTTATTAAAAAACTGGAAAGTTATAAAAATATTCAAGATAATTTACGCGAAAAAATCAGAAAAGCTTCTTAAAAAGAGTTAAGTTGAAATGTTTGATTTATTGGCATTTATTTTCCTAAGCTTTTTAGCAGCTATAAGCCCCGGACCTGATTTTGCAATCGTTGTTCATTATGGATTGACAGGATCAAGAAAAGCGGCGCTACTGACAGCTGCAGGCGTTGCTTTAGCTTTACTTTTTCATGTTAGCTACTGCATGAGTGGTGTTGCATTCCTTTTGCAAAAAAATCCATCTATTATGAAAATTTTAAGAGTATTAGGATCGTTGTACTTAGGATATATAGGCATCAAGATACTATCTTCTCAAAAAAACATCGATAAGGATGAAGAGCCACGAAGAACGTTCTTTCGTCACCCATTTGTTGCAGGCTTTTCAACTAATCTCTTGAACCCTAAATCTACTTTTTTTTGCATAAGTTTACTTGTTCAATTTGCTTATGCCTATACAACCGTACCAATGAAAGTAGCCTATGGTCTTTCCATTCCTTTAACTGCTATTACATGGTACAGTTTTATATCTTACTGTTTCACCCATCCTCGATTTATTCCTTTTGTTAAAAAACAAAAGGCTCTTTTTACGAAAGCCATGGGTTATCTTTTAGTCATTTTAAGTATTTCCAGCTTCATTTTTATTAATATTTAAAAAAATATTTTTACAAAAAAGCACAACACTATATAAAAGCTTTTTCAAAGAAAGACGTCTAATCATTTAGAGTACCTAATCTATGACGGTTTTAAGTCAAAGGACATGCTCACTTTTTTCTACTGAAGCTCGAAATGGACTTATGCCTTCTAATCTTGAGTATCAACAGCTGCCCAACATAACTAGGGAGTACTCCTTATTCCCTAAAATTCAAAATATAGCTTTGAGGGCATACAAGACACATTCTGTTCAATCAAAACCTCCTCGAAAACCTATTTCGCAAGCGAAATTTCTTTTTCAGCCAATCTTTTTTCAACCTCAAATGATTCATGTGACTTTTCCAACCCTAATACCAATACAAGTCCAAATAGTTCCAATAAATCAAGAAAGTAAGGAACAAAACTTTGCCCGTCATTTTACCCTTTTATGCGAGGATTATGCGCTTGGAAAGACCTGCCGAACTAACAGATGTACCTTTGCGCATGGAGAGGAAAGACAAATAAAAGTTGAAGTAAAGCCTTCTCATAAAATTTGCAAAGCCTGGCAAAATGGATTTTGTCGTTATGGAATCAATTGTAGAAATATGCATGTATATCTTCCCAAATATAAAACAAAGTTATGTAAACCCTTTATGAAAAATAAAAAATGTCGAGACGGCGATCACTGTACGTTTGCGCATGGAAAAGACGAGCAAAGAATACAACAACTTTAGTTTGACTAACTTCTATTTCGAATCCCTAATACCAGCACTTTAACAGTTTAGTTTCTCTGTAATAGTTTCCTGCATTATGGACATCACAATTGTTGCTGTTGAGATCATTGCAATCCTCCACCTTAGCCCTAACATAGCATTCCCCTTAGAAAAAAGATTCACCAAAGAGTGTCTTTCTGCAAGACCTTGTTGTTGTTGCGTCTTATGAGTATCAAAAGGTTGACTGACAACTGCTGCAACAGTACCAGCTAAGATTCCAGCCACATACTGTGATACCCAATAATTATACCCTTCAGATTGAAGCTTTTTAGTCAGTTTTGGGGCAACTCCCAGGTAAGCTGCAGAAAAAGAACCTTCTCGTATTGACGTAGAGAGAAAAGCTCTATAAAAACTACAAACTCCGTAAGATGATTGCATATTTTTTACAGTGGTCCAAAAATTTTGACCTGTTTTTTGCTGCTGAATCATGATTCCTTCAAAAGGACAAACAGCAATAGCCGAAATAGCACCTGATGTTGCAGCTGCAGCTATTGGATCCCACTTCTTTGCAAGAACTCCATTAACAGCTGTTTGGATTGCAATAACCGGGGCAAAACTGCTGGCGAAACTTTTTCCACCCCTATACAGCACTTGAGGTTTTTTTATAGAAAAAACAACTTTCATTTCTTGAGGAGCAGCTGATTGCATGCGATTTTTAAAAAAAATCATAGGTTGAACAAAGGGGACTACAGACACCCCTGAAAAGATGCCTATGAGAATATTTTTTCCAAAACTTTTTGATGTAGTTTCAGTCTTCTCAGAAACCTGCAATTGAACTGATACCTCTTTTGCTGAACGAATAGGACTTGTCATAAGAACTCATTTTTGAAGTTAATTATATTTATTATCTAATTGCTTTCGCATCATGGTTTACTGATCCATTGTTTACAGGAAGATTTGGATAATCCAGTAGCTGTTTGCAGGCATGTAGCCCTTCTGAAAATCGACCAAGCTGTAATGCACAATTGGCGTATTCAGACTAGCGCCTCGTTAAAACGACTATTATTTGGATCTTTCGCAGTGGCTTCTTCTAAAACTTTAGCATCATTTAAGCACTTTTCAATCACATCTTTTTCATTTTTAACAATCATATTTAAGCATATTGCCGCTTCCTTTGACTGCCCTTTGCAGCTGATAGTTAAAAGAAAAAACAGAATAAAAAGAACTTTTCTACTCATATTGCCTCTTTTTTAAGGGCAGAAATGGTAGGAAATTATTCATTTTCAAACAACTCATTCTTTAATTTTCTTCTTGCAAGGATTCTCAAATGATGCTTAAAAAAAGGAAAAAGCAAAGCACTTCTATGGCTCAAAAAATTTTCATTTTTACTTTACTCACCTTTGTTGTGAATGTTTATGCGTGCACTGACTTTATTTTGAAAGACCTAAATAATGACGTTGTTGTGGGAAGGTCGATGGAGTTTGGAATAGACCTTCAATCTGAAATTGTCTACTTTCCCAAAGATGATGCAAACACAAACGAGCAATATTGCAGGCAAAAAGGATCTTCCTGGATAAATAAATATGCCTATGTTGGGATTACCGTTTTTGGATTAAATATGGTAGTTGATGGGATGAATGAAAAAGGTTTGTCCATTGAAACACTGTGGTTCCCAGGAGCTAAGTACCCACCTTTTCCTAAAAACCACCAAGGTATCACTGTTCCTTTGGAAGATTTGAGTAACTGGATATTAGCTAGTTTTTCAAGTGTACAAGAAGCAAAGCAAGCACTGAAACATATCCATATTTTACCTCGAGTTCTTCCTCAGCTTAATGAAGTCCCCCCTATTCATCTATCTTTACATGATAAAGAAGGAAATAGTTTAACGGTTGAATTCATAGATGGAAAAATGGAACTTCTTGACAACCCTGTTGGAGTCTTGACAAATGCTCCCAAGCTAGAGTGGCATATTACCAACTTGAGGAACTACATTAATCTTAGCTCCATAAATAAGGATAGTATCATATTCGATGGAAGCGTTTTTCAGCCAACAGGGGAAGGAACAGGGCTTTTAGGCATACCAGGAGACTGGACTCCCCCCTCTAGATTTGTGAAAATTGCAATTCTCAAGAATTTTGCACTAAAAGCAACAACAACTAAAGAAAATATTAACCTAGCTTTCCATTTGCTTAATACGGTCGATATCCCTTATGGCATTATCCAGTCTTCTAATGGAAAGGAGTATGATCATACGCAGTGGGTATTAGTAAAAGATCTTTCTCATCAAAAACTCTACTATCGCACCTACAAAAACATGAATATACGCTGCTTTGATCTAAAAAAAGAAAATGGAAAAAAAGGTAAAAAATTTCCAATGAAAGGGACTAATTAATCCCTTTCTTACTACTAAATTAAGCCTATCCTTCTTATTAATGGATAGGAGTAGCGCGATATTATATCAGCATGATTAACCCCAGACAAGAATCCACCTAGAATATTTAAATTAATGGAGTATGTAACAACGCTTATCTTCAAGAAAAGTTCTCTTGCCCTTTCTGAAAATCTTTGACTGATATAGTTTGGTGAAGTTTGGTAAAGCCTTACGACCCTTGTGTCGGAAAATATAGAATGATCTCTTACTGTAAGGCCAAAGATAAATCCAACACCTGTCGATATAGGTTGATAATATACTTGTGTCGCAATCAAAGCTGCAGAAATTGTATAATGATATATATGATTCACTAAAACATAGACTGTTTGAAATCTATTAATAGTAGCTGGACCTTCTACTTGTGGTAAGACAGGACCTCTATTCTGTGTATTATTAATAAATTCAACTAATCTGCTGATGATTTGCCCTCGTTCATTGTTAAGGTCACCTGTTAGGTTTTCAGAAGAGATAACTATTTGTGCATCTAGAAGATCCCGCCTAGTTGATAACCCCCTTGCAGATAAGGCTTCAGAAACAGTTCTTATAGAATCAGCGTTAGCCGGTAAATTAAGATGGTTCGCAAGAGATTGAAAATCTCTAAGTCTAAAGCCAAGAGTACTTAAAACCATGTATGCTTCTTCATCCATATCATCTTCTTCTGTATCAAGCCTTGCATGAATCCTACTTGATAAATCTCCATAGCGGTTTCTTAACGAGTTGGGTCTTGATTCAGTAAGGGTTTGATATAAGTTTCGAAAGCGAGGGTCAGCAGTAATTTGCTTTATCTCTTCAATGAGATCTACAACCTCGTTTGGCCCATGTAATCTATCTGGTAATTTTGGTCTTAAATAATGCAGATTAGTGATATCACGAGTAATTTGGTTTAGTTCTTGTTGCCTAGTAGAAATAGCATTTTCTATATCATTTAGCTCATCCACAGAAGTATTTCCATCTATAGCATTTACTCTATCTAAAATTC
The DNA here is from genome assembly GCA_002773835.1 of Chlamydiae bacterium CG10_big_fil_rev_8_21_14_0_10_35_9. Classification (GTDB taxonomy): domain Bacteria; phylum Chlamydiota; class Chlamydiia; order Chlamydiales; family SM23-39; genus 21-14-0-10-35-9. Next base: position 34,045 of record PFAC01000009.1, read on the forward strand.
TTTGATAGTCAGCATTATATTGTTGAAGACGCTCTATCGCATTGTCTAAGTTCCTAAGAGAGTCTGGAATGGCTAGCTGAGGTACAACAACATTTTGGATTTGGTCTTCAGATAAATGCGTTATAAGGTATTCAAAAGTAAAAGCTGAAGGTCGAGATCTTTGAAACTGTCTTATTGTATCATCCGTAAGAGTATTATTTTGTCTTTGTATTTCAAAAGTCTGTCGAAGATCTTCATCTGGCAAATAATCAATTACAGGTAAAAAGTCTTCAAAAGTTTGCTGGTTACTTGCAAAATATCGTCCAAGAAATCGGACTAGAAAATTCTGCAATCCTTGATGATCTCCCCTTATTAGAGATTCAAAATCAATTTCTTTTAGAAATCTATCAATGCTAATAATGTTTCTGATGAGAAAAAGTGCAAAAGGGACTGCATACCCAGCTACAAAACTCATAGTTTCCAGTTGTTGTAAAACATAATAAGCTGAAAATGAATTTTTCAAATGATTATATAGAGAAAAGGAGTTAGTTATGGCTGCCATACCACCCCATCCTAATATTATTGAGCCGCTAATCAAACCCGTGCAAAGAGCTATCTGAACAATTTTATTAACTGTCGTAGCTTTCTCATGTATGGTTGCGTCGGAAGAAAGGATGTTGAATCCCCATTTTATCTCAAAAAAAATAGAACCTGTTGCAGTTAAAAGGCTTAAAAAACACGCAAAACTACTACTATAAGTATACAGCGCTGCTGAAGCAACTGAGGAAACAAGAGCAATGGTACTCATCATTTTATTGTCAGAAAAGTAATGAACCGTTTGCCCAAGAGAAGTATTATGAATTAATGCATTTACCATTGTTTTCTAGAAAATTGATTATAAAACAAAGATGTTACCAAAATTCAATTAAACCGTAAAGGTTTTAATAAAAAAAATAATTCGATAATTAAATATTATTAATATACAATTAACCATTAATTAAATATCATGAACAAATATTTCTTCATAATAATAATATTTTTATTTTTATCTTTCTTTTACAAAAACCTTTCTAAGCCAAAAAATGATCACGTTCCAATTAAAATTGGATCTATAAAATTATCTTCTCAAGGATTAGAAGGATATGTAAATGAGCTTAATTATTATTTAAAAGAAGATTTTACCAGCAAGAACCTAACTGATTCCTTAGAAGCATTAAATCAAGCAGGTTTAAAAATAGCTACTAAGTTAGCTGTTTTAAAAAATATTGAAACACTTACAGACAACCCTAGCTTAATTAGACAAGGCAAATATAGCTTTTGGAAGGTGGTAAGAAAAAATTTAAAAAAAGACTGGAAAAAGCAACTCCATAATTTAATAGAAAACAGTAAGTATAATTCTTCTTTGCCCTCCCATCAATTTTTTAGGTTGCAAAGTATCATAAACTCCCTTTACTCAAAAAAATCTTATACAACTTTTTTAAAGCCCACTGAAAAAAAGGCAAGTCTTCCTATGTTCAGCTATAAAGATGGCAAGGCAAGTGAAAAGTCTTTTAATGGCAAATCCTTTACTGTTTTAAGCTTTAATATCTGTTTTACACCTGATGATATGCCACTTGTATTTGGCGGCATGCTGCCCTGGCAGCAAAGAATAGACAAAGTAGCCTCAACCATCAAAGATTCTGGGGCAGATATAGTTTGCATGCAGGAAATTTTCGACCATAACGGTTATGAAGCTTTATATGAGAGTTTGAAAGATGAGTACTCCCACTTTTACATGCATATTGGACCTTGGAGTTTTCAAGGCTCTTTTAAATCTTTGGGATTTGGAAGTGGGCTTATGGTCGCAAGTAAGTACCCATTAGATAATCCTCAGTTTATCCCCTTTGATAAAGATAATGCCCATATCAATAGAGGTGTTTTTTCTTTTCAAGTTCTCGATAAAGAAGGTAAGGCTATAAGTCACATTTATACGACTCATTTAGAGCCATTTGAAGAAGGTAAGAAGCTAAGAGCAAAAGAGCTTGAACAAATTATTGGCCAGATGGAGTCTGAAAAAGATGAAACTATTCCTAAAATTTTATGTGGTGATTTAAACCTTCCTCCAGATGAGCAAATATCTTGGATTCAAAAATACTTCACCCATGACTTGCAACTAGAAAAGTTCTATAATGAAGATAATTATTTTACCTCGTGTGATTTCACAAAATTCTGGGTGGATCCAACTTCATTTGAAGCAAAGAAGGAGTTTTTAGATTACTCCCTTCTTTATAAGAAAGGATCTGAAAAACTCACAATTACGACGAATTTTATTCCGACATTCAAAACCCAAAATCCTCAAACAGCGACATCTGATCATTTTGGGCTATTAACTAAACTTCAGTTTAATGAGAGCGAAGAGCTTTAGCAATCGTCATTCTTACAGTTTTAAATCCAGCTAAAATTGTAGCTAGCATTACAACTGAAAAGTTCAATATGAATATTTGAAAAAGCATTTTCCAATTAAACTTAAAAGAAATAAACATTTCATTTGTAAGACCAGGGCCAGGTGGCATTTTTATACCATGGTTTAAGAAGGTCATTAAAATGAAAAAGGAAAGACCAATACCTAGAACTGAACCGATTATCCCCATTAAAAATCCTTCCGTTAAAACTAAACGAAGCACGTCAAAAGAAGATTCACCATTAGCTCTAAGGTTACCAATTTCTTGTTTTCTCTCTAAAATTGCAGTAGAAATCGTATTAAATATACCGAGAAGAACGATACCTATTATTATCACTTGTACAACTGAAAACTGTGTATTTAACCAGTCAATGGAATGCTGGTAATATACCTTATCTAATTCGTTAAACGGGGCTGTTTCAAGGTCTGGAAACCTATCTTCAACTGCTTGAGAAACTTTTTCCCAGTCTGTATACTCCTTTAGCCCAATAGAAATTTTCTCAATGGAATTGGTTTTCATTAGGCTTTGTGCATCATTTAACTGCACTCTGAAGATTCGGTTATCAAAATCAACAGCTCCAGTATAAAATATCCCAGTTACAGTAAACTCTTTTTTATTGAATTTGTTTTTAGCTGAATTAACATATAGCAAAACATTGTCACCAGGTTGAACTTTTAAAGCATTAGCAAGTCCTTTACCTAAAATAATACCATTTTTTTGCGTAGTTAGGGATTCTCCTTCCACAATATTTAAGCTATGAAAAAAATCAGCCTCTTCTTCTGCAACAATCCCCTCACCTTGTCCAGATGCACTTAAGTCTCCATTTTTTAATAAAGCTGAAAAGCCAATTCTAGGAAAAACATGTTCAACCTCAGGCTGTTTTGTCAAAAAATCATCCACTTCATACCAATTATCAATCCAATGCTCCCAAGGCTTCTCATACACTGTTTCTCTGTAATTTAAAGTGTTAATTTGTCCATGGCCATAATGTGAGTGAACTGTATTTTCACGATAATCTTCTAATATGCCATTGATAAAACCTTTAAAAGAAAAGAGGGCGCCAGCTCCGATGGCTACTGTTAAAAGAACAGCAACAGTTCTCCTAATATTTCTAAATAAATTACGAAACGCTAAATGAAAAATCATGCCAGTACCTCCGAGACTATTTTACCATCTTGCATATGGATTTTTTCATCTGCATAAGATTCTACCATTGGATCATGAGTGGTAATAATAACAGAAACTCCTCTTTCCTTTACCAGCCAAGCAAATAGTTCCATTATTTCCTTTCCTGTTTTTTGATCTAAACTAGCTGTAGGCTCGTCTGCAATAATTACCTTAGGATCCTTCGCTAAAGCCCTAGCTATGGCTACTCTTTGTTTTTGTCCTCCACTTAACTCTGAAGGTTTTTTCATGCGATGCTCCCATAATCCAACTGAACGCAAAGTTTTTTCTACTTTCTCTTTAACTTCTCCTTTGGGAACCTTTTGTCGGTATAAAAAGTAAGCAACATTTTCCTCTGCTGTAAGAACAGGGATTAAATGAAAGTGCTGAAAAATAAATCCTATTTTGTTCCTTCTAATCTGATTTTTTTCTTTTTCAGAAAGTATGTTCAAGTTCTTACCATCTAAGCGTAAATCACCTTCCTGAATAGGCTCAATAAGCCCAAGCAAATTAATTAGAGTAGATTTACCCGATCCAGAGGGACCAAGTAAAGTAATTAAAGAATTACACTTTATTTTTAAGGAGATATTTTGAACTGCTGGAACAGTTAAATTGCCTAATTTATAGCTAAAGCTCACATCATGTAGCTCATATAAATACTTATTATTCAAAATAAACCTATTTATTAAAGTGGTAAGTTAAATTTTACATCGATTAATTAAAAAAAATCAATTAATAATTGATTATTTTTAATAATATAAAGTAATTTTTTTATTAAAAAAAATACTTTACATAATAAATTTATTTTTAGAAACAAGCCTTAAGATAGATAAATTAGAGGAAATGATGAAAACTCTCAAAATTATAGCTATTTGTTTGATTGTCATTGGTACTGCGGCTATTGGATATTCTATCCATGGAATGCAGAAAATTCGAAGGGCCCACGAAGCTGTTGATTTTTTCACAAGCCCCTTTTCAGATGTACCTGTAGGCGAAGACGTTAGCAAGCGACTTCATGCCAGGGTCAATGAATATGACCTTCCAGTCACCTTATTATTAGGTGGCATTGCATCTACTGTAGCAGGGGCTGCCATATTTTATTACTCTCGGAAAAAATAGGTGCTAGAAACTAAGATTCCTATCGGAGACTTGGCTCAAGTTCTTTGTTATCTCTTCTAATGGAATAACTTCCGCGTCTTTATGCTCGATTCCCTCACACTTGTTTTTCAAGCCTTCCCATGTCTCTTTTGATTTTAAAGAAGAAGGCCAGTAGGGAAAAGACCTACATTGTGCCGGTCTACTGTGATGGGCGGTACATTTCTTATTTTTCAAAAATATGCAATCACCATTGGTCTTTTTATTTAAAAGAGTCTTATCAAATACTTTTGAAGTATACTGGTCTAAAAAGTCCTGTCTGGATATTTTCAAGCCTTTAGCAAAGAGATCAACGTCTTTATCTGTTAGCCAAACTTCCCCATTTTCTCCAGTACAGCATTTACCACATTGCGTGCATGTAAACTTTAAACCATCTTTATACCAAGGATCTTCCTTAATAACATTTAATCTACTCATATTTTTGAGTTAACATAAAAGCATTAATTAAAACAAAAAAAACCCGAAAAATAATTCGGGTTTTTTTGTAAAACAACCTGGTTAACCACCACATTTTTTACAGGTATCTTTAACCGCTCTTTCTAGATCATCAGCACATTTATGAACATTGTCACAGTCTTTTTGAATTTGTCTAACATTTGGCTGAGATGCATGTAAGTCAGAAGAAAGCCTTTGGCAAGCTGAATCTAACTCGTTTTGCTTTTTTTCTAAATTCTTTAAATCTCTTTCAGGTAGTTTATTAGGTTTTCCAAGAGTCATAGTTTTCTCCTTGTTATGACAGTTTATATTCACGATTAGTCGTGAAAGCCTTTCGTCTTGCATCTCACCCTTAAATGTAATTATAAAACCTAAACCAATTAATTTTAAATTAAATAATTTAACTTATGAAAACTAATTAATTTTAAAATACTTGAAACTGAAATTAAACTATTTACAAAATCGAAGGATTTTTAAGAAATAAAAGTGATTCCTTAGGCAGCTTTCCGGGTTGTTCTAGGACCTGTAGCTGGTTTTTTGGACGGCCATAAGATCTTCCTAGCCCAGTAATTAGCACTCCATTTATCGCTTTTTGTCAGTTTTCCACTTTTGTTGCGAATATTTGCTGACCTTGCTAAATAGCTTTCTTTAGCTTTTTCACTATAATTATGACCATAGCCTTTCTGACCGAAGTGGACGACTTTTCCTCTTTTTTTACCATTAACTGTTTTAGTAGCAAGAACCATCATTTTCTTATTTTTAGAGGAAGACTTGACAGGTTTGTTAAGTGACCAGAGTCTCCCCCGGTACATATATTTACTACCTACCTTTTTTAGTTTAGAAATATCAATACCTTTAACAGTCATAACCCCACCTATAATTAACAATTATCACAATAGTTAATTATTGTTAAGTAAATATGCACTTATTTAATTATATATTTATAGATCGTTGAATTACTTTAAGTTCAATGTCGCTAAACCCTTTATCTTGTTTAGCAACTAGAGTATCACCAGCATACCACTGGTCTTTAGACTGAAGATCGTGCCATTTTTGATCCAGGCACTCATCTTTTACAGTTTGAAAAAATACATTATTTTCAAGTTGATTATATGAATCATGAAAACAGGCCATTAAAGTATCATAATAATGGGCATTTACTACATACGCATGCGCTTGCGTCGATTTAAGTATTCGAGAGATATGCAAGCAAGAAGAAGGTTCTTTTTCCAGTATTCGAGTGGAAAGAAAAAAAACATCCCAGTAGTTTGTAGTATTTAAGAAATGAGAAACATACAGGTCGACTTCCGTAGCACCTTGGGTAAAGGTGCAATCGTCTTCTAAAATCAATACATTGTTCCAATTATTTTGCTTAGCAAGTTTAATGCAGGAATAATGGGAATAAGCACAACCTCTATGCCCATTAAGAGGTGTATAAAAAGCTTCAATTCTATGGATTTTTTCTTTTTTTGTTTTTAAACGATCAAGTTCGGATAATAATTTTTCTTTTCGATCCGTTCTATGTTCTAAATTGATATAAACAATGGCATCAAAGCGATTAAGAGCAAAATTATCCAAAAATTTCTCCAAAAAAATTCATCATAGATTGCATAGACCTTTTTTCTGCCGATGGATTATAAACAGTTCCTCTTTTTGGGTCATTAGCTTCAGGATTAGTAAAAGCATGTACTGTTTGACCATATACATGCACCTGCCAATCTACCTTTAGTCTTGTCATTTCTTCTTCAAACTTCTCTACATCCTTTGGTAAAACCATAGGATCATCATGTCCATGCAAAGCTAGAATTTTAGCCTGTACTTCCTTTTGCTCGATACCAGGGTCAGACAAAATGCCATGAAAACTTACAGCTCCTTTAATGTCTACTCCAGACCTTGCCAAGTCGAGAGAGCACAACCCACCAAAACAAAAGCCAATACTAGCCATTTTATGCGGATCAACAAAAGGTTGCTTTTTAATTGCTTCATAACCAGAAACAATTCTTTTTCGAAGATGCATTCTGTCTTTTAAAAAGGGTTCCATTAATTGCTGGTTTTCCTCAAGACTGTTTCCTAAAATGCCTTTGCCATAAACATCTAATGCTACACCTATGTAACCTGCTTCTGCCAATTTTTCAGCTTGTTTAATAACAAATTCATCTCTTCCTCGCCATGCATGAAAAATAAGTATAGTAGGAGCTTTTTCCTTTTTATAAGCAATAAAGGCTTCTAAAGTAGCTGATTGATCTTTGTATTCAAAAAATTGTTTTTGCATAGATATAACACATAGTTTATGTGTTGTTATTAACACTGAATTGCTAATTAAGTAAAGAATTGAATTTTTACCTTCCTTTTGAAAGCTATTTCATGCTTTTATGTCAAAAAGTGTCAACAAGAAATCCCAGAAGCTATTAACTAATTAATTAATTAAAAAAACACGAAAATAATTCTATCTTTTATTATAATTTTGACATTAAACATAAAAAAGATTGTTATATGAATTTAAATGTAGTTAAAAATAATTTAAATTGGGTTAATTGTTACCCCGAATATAGCACCGAAGTTAAATTTTCTTCTTTAGGTAATCGACTCCTTATTTTTAAACATCCTGATAATACAGAAAGGTCTTATTCCATAAATGCACTTGCTAAAGAGTGTTTTCAAGTTTTATCTGGGTTAAAAAAACATGAGCAATCTCTTGCTGCTCGAGATGTTTATTTAAAACTTTATATTCATAACCAACAATTAAATAATAAATTATCGAATGAATCTTTTATTGTTCGAATCTTTGTTTGGATTAGAGACCTTTTTTCCTATCAGAACATTCTAAATAAAAGAAAGCCGTTGACTATTTTCTACAAAGAGAATGGCTCTCCTATAAATGCTAGCTTTTCTTAATAGCTAGCATTTATAAAATCTAGACACATTTCAAAAAAATTGTTAATAAAAGAAATAAACCCTTTGAATTAACATGACTGGGATTCCAAACAAACGACTTGATGCGCTCGATGCTTATTGGAGAGCTGCCAACTATTTATCTATTGGTCAAATTTACTTAAGAAGCAATCCCCTTCTTAAAGAACCTTTGAAAAAAGAACATATCAAAGCAAGACTCTTGGGACATTGGGGTACTTCTCCCGGATTAAATTTAATTTATGCTCACCTAAATAGATTGATTCAAGATACAGATGCCCAGGTTCTTTATATTACGGGTCCGGGCCATGGTGGCCCTGCTTTAAGAGCTAACGTCTTCTTAGAAGGATCTATGAGTGAGATTTATCCCAACATTTCTAGAAGCATTGAAGGGATAGAAAAATTGATGTTAGAATTTTCTTGGCCTGGAGGCGTTCCCTCTCATGTAAGCCCACCTACTCCAGGTTCTATTCATGAAGGAGGAGAGCTAGGCTATTCTTTAGTCCATGCTTTTGGATCTGTGATGGACAATCCTGATCTTCTAGCGGTTTGTGTAGTAGGAGATGGTGAAGCTGAAACAGGTCCACTTGCTGCAAGCTGGCATTCTAGCAAATTTATTAACCCAGCATTAGATGGTGCTGTTCTACCTATTTTACATTTAAACGGATATAAAATTTCAGGACCAACGATTTGGGGTAGAATGTCTGATGAGGATTTAACTAGTTTCTTTAAAGGAGTAGGCTATGAGCCTGTCTTTGTTACTGGAGACGATCCTTCTTTAGTGCATAAGGATTTTTGGCATACACTCGACACTGTTTATGACAAAATAAAAAAAATTCAAAACAATTATAAAAAAAATGCTAAAGAGGGTTACGCAAGATGGCCCATGATTATTCTAAAAACACCCAAAGGCTGGACATGCCCTAAAAAGGTGGATGGAAAAGTAATAGAAGGCACCTTTAGATCCCATCAAGTCCCTATTTCTGATGTAGTAACAAATAGTGAACACTTAAAGATATTAGAACGGTGGATGCGTTCTTATAAGCCTGAAGAACTTTTTCAAGAAGATGGGAACCCTACTGAAGAAGTTCTCTCTATTGTTCCCAAAAAAGATAGATGGATGGGCCTTTTGCCTTATGCAAATGGCGGGCTTTTATTAAAAGATTTGCAGTTACCTGATTACACTAACTATAAAATTGATGTGAAAGAACCTGGGACTGTCGTAGCAGAAGCAACAAGAGAAGCCGGGAAATATGTACGCGATATATTTAAAGAAAATGAAGAGAGTAAAAACTTCAGACTTTTCTGCCCTGATGAAACTAATTCCAATCGTTTTAATCATGTATTTGAGGTCACTAACAGAAGATATTTAGGTAAAGTTCTGCCCTCTGACGAAGCTTTAGCTCCCGATGGAAGAGTGCTAGAAGTTTTAAGTGAACACTTATGTCAAGGATGGCTAGAGGGATACCTCCTCACAGGAAGGCATGGCATATTCCCTTGCTATGAAGCATTTGCCCTGATTGTAGATTCCATGCTCAATCAACATGCAAAGTGGCTCAAAGCATCAAGGGAACTGGCTTGGAGAATGCCGATTGCTTCTCTAAATTATTTACTGACATCTCATGCATGGAGGCAAGATCATAACGGTTACAGCCATCAAGGACCTGGCTTTATTGAATCTGTTCTTTCTAAAAAAGAAACGGTAGCTCGAATTTATCTTCCCCCTGATGGGAATTGTCTATTAAGTGTTTTAGATCATTGTTTTAGATCTCGAGAATATATTAATTTAATTGTCTGCGGAAAACAGCCCATGCTGCAATGGCTGGATATGAGATCTGCTCAGACTCACTGCGCAAAAGGGGCTTCAGTATGGCAATGGGCAAGCGATAATCATTCTCACCCAGATATTATCCTAGCTTGCGCTGGAGATACTCCCACATTAGAAATTTTAGCTGCTCGTTCTCTACTTAAAGAAGCAATACCGGACATTAACATTAGAGTTGTCAATGTAGTAGATCTTTTTCGACTAGTTATTAAGGATGCTCACCCACATGGTATGGATAATAAAGAGTTCTACCAGCTATTTCCAAAAGGCGTTCCGGTAGTATTTGCCTTTCACGGACATCCCCGAGTAGTTGATGAGCTAGTGTTTACTCGAGGAGAAAAGGATAGGTTTTACGTTAGAGGCTATATAGAGGAAGGAACAACTACAACTCCTTTTGATATGGTAGTCTGCAATAAAATGAGCCGATACCACTTAGCCATTTTATCTTTAAGCTTATTAAGTAAATTTAAAGAAAATGCTTTGGTTCACATTGAAAATTGGGAAGAAAAATTAAAAAAGCATAAAAAATATATCCATGAGCATGGGCAGGACATCCCAGAAGTGCTGAACTGGACATTTTCTAAATGAACATTTTATGCCTAAACGTTGGCTCCTCTTCTTTAAAGTTTGCTATTTACCAAAGTCGTAAGTTAATTTGCCCTCTACAAGGAGAGGTTCATGAAATCGGCTCTGAAACAAGCTACCTTTCCTTAAACGGAAAAAAGGAAAAAAGCCAAGCTGTCAAAGATCATAAAGAAGCTTTTTTTCTGATTTGTCGTCATCTACCTTCTCTTTCCTTTCAAGCAGTGAGCTATAGAATTGTACATGGAGCAGACTTTTTTGATAGTCCAACACTTATTGATAAAAAAGTTCTGGAAAAAATCTCTTCTTTAATTCCCTTAGCCCCCTTGCATCTTCCCAATGAGCTGCAAGTTATTAAATTAAGTATGGGCACTTTTAAAAAGACGAAACATATTGGCTGTTTTGATACTAGCTTTCATAAGACTATCCCCAACCTAGCTAGTAGACTTCCTTTGCCAGACTTTTATTATAAAAAGAAAATAAAGAGATATGGATTTCATGGCCTCTCTTACGAATATATTGTGCATCACTTTCCTAAAGCCTCTAAGAAAAAAATTATTATCGCTCATTTAGGCTCGGGCACCTCTTTGTGTGCAGTTAAAAATAAAAAATCACAAGATACTTCGATGGGATTTAACCCTAACTCTGGCGTGATGATGGGGACAAGATCCGGAGATATAGAATCTGGTGTAATTCTTCATCTTTTACAAAAAGTTAAAATGACTCCCTTTCAAGTACAATCCCTTTTAGAAAATAAATCGGGGTTATTAGGCGTTTCTAACTTATCTAGTGATATGTCTGTTTTATTAAACAATCGATCGAAGGAAAAAGCGCAGCTGGCAATTTCCATGTATTGTTACCAGTTAAGTAAAACCATTGCATCTTATCTTGCTACTTTAAATGGCTTGGATGATTTAATCTTCACAGGAGGCATCGGAGAAAATAGTCCTGAAATACGTAAAAAAGTTTGCGAGTCCCTATCTTTTTTCAAGGTTCAAATAGACACGCAAAAAAATAAAGCTAACAAAGAGATCATCTCTAAAAATACAAGCAGCATTCAAGTACATGTTATAAAAACTAATGAAGAGCTTATGTTAGCCAAACATGCTCTTTCTATATTGGCTTAGTATGCAAACTTTTCTTGGTTTTAACAACAAACTCATGCTTTATTTCAGCAACATGTAGATACTTATAAATTAGAATCTTAACAAACATACAAGCCAAAAACCAAACAAAAATATAGATCCATGAATAACCAATATATTGCCAGCCAATCCCTGTTAAGTCATTCGTGTTTAGGCCAATTGCAGCTAAAAGAGTTCCTGAAACTTGAGAAAATATAGTTGCTATTACAAACTTGAACTCTGGAAGAGGTCTTGAAAAAAGATATTTAGTATTTCTTGTAAGATAAATGGTTAAATTGCCGCCACATAATATAGCAAAAAAAGCTAAGGTTTTACATTCCGCTAAAGAAAGATTCCATATTCTTTCGCCAATCCAATACAAGCCAAAAGTGGATATTACCCCCACAATAGAAAGACCGATTGCAACATATAAGATTTCTTTCATATCCCACTTTTGAGGCTCCTCACTTGGCTTCATATGGTCATATGCTATTGTCATAATAGGTATATCATTAAGAAGAGCAATTAAGATAATCATAATTGCACTCAACGGATGAGTATCAAAAACTAACATAGCAAGTAATAAAAAAAGTAAAAGCCTGCATGTTTCTGAAATCCTGTAAATTGCATAACTCTTCATCCTGCCGAAGATCTTTCTTGCTTCTAACATAGCAGCATGGATCACACTTAGACCAGGCTCAGTAAGCACCAGGTCAGCGGCAGCTCTTGCAGCATCAGTAGCATTGCTGACTGCAATACCTATATCTGCCTGCTTTAAAGCAGGAGCATCATTAACTCCATCCCCTGTCATCCCAATGATATTTCCTTTGCTCTGCAGTGTTTTGACAATTTGAAATTTATGCTCAGGAAATACTTCAGCAAAGCCATCCGCAGCAACTATTTTTTCTTCCTTTTGCTTTTCATCTAGTTTATCCATCTCACTGATAGGAACAATATTTCGCCCTAAATCAAGAGCCGTTGCAATTTGCTGGGCAATAAATACATTATCTCCAGTTACCATTTTTATTTTTACGCCCATCTTTTTAGCATCTGAGATAGTCTGTTTAGTATCGTCTCGTGGAGGATCAAAAAGAGGGACTAACCCTAAAAATACCCATGCATCTTGTGTTTTTTTGGCAACACCCAAGGTTCGGTATCCTTTACTTGCCATTTCCTGAATTTCTTTTTTCACTTCTTCAGAAAAAGAAGGCTTTGCCAAATCTAATAGAACTTGAGGAGCTCCTTTGCAAACGGTAAAAGTAGTGTTTTCTTTGGAAAGAGTGACTTCACATCTTTTTTTAACGGGGTCAAAAGGTATATAATTTTCTACTTTATACGTTTTTAGCTCTTCATTGTTGCCGTACTTTTCAAGTATTGATAAATCAATGGGATCATCACCTTCTTGTTTAGAGGCCAAAGCGGCGTTTAATAAGACTTCTTCTTCTTTTACATTGTTAAACGGTTTAATATTGCCTACAGTTAGTTGATTCTTCGTTAAAGTTCCTGTTTTATCCGAGCATAATATATTCATGCCGGCAAGCTCTTCGATAGCAATTAACTTAGAAAGGATGGCTTTTAACTTTGCCATTTTATTTGCCCCAATTGCCATAGTCACCGACATCACAGCAGGAAGGGCAACAGGAATGCCAGCCACAATAAGAACTAGAAGAAAAATTGCCAACGATCCAAATTTCTCGTGGGACTTGTCATCAAGTGTAATTTTAAAAAGAGAAACAATTAATAATACAAAAGCAACTGTCAAAGTAGAAATAATGAGGAAACGCCCAATATTAATAATAGCTTTTTGAAAGTGAGATACATTTTCGGCAGTTTGTACTAGCTTGGCTGTCTGTCCGAAAAAGGTATTCATTCCAGTTCCAACTACAACTCCTAACATTTCTCCTTGTTTAATAACACTGGACGAAAAAGCTACATCACTTACTTTTTTATTAACAGGAAGGGACTCCCCTGTTAAAGCAGATTGATCAATCGAAAGATATTCCCCTTGAAACAACTTAATATCTGCCGGGACTACATTTCCTAATTTCAAATTAATAATATCTCCAGGAACGAGATCTTCTGCTGCAATTTCCTGCCAAGAACCGTCTCTCAAAACCCTTGCTTTTAGAGCTAATTTCTTTTTTAAAGCTTCAATAGCATTATCAGCTTTGTGTTCGTGAAAAAAACCTAAAAGGGCATTAATAAAAAGTAAGAGAGTAATAAGAATAAAATCAGGCCACCTTTCTAGCAGAAAGGACAGGGCAGCTGCAAGCTCAATCATCCAAGGTATAGGACCCCAAAAATATGCCAGCAATTTTTTCCATGCACTTTTTTTATCTTCTGACAAAATATTTTTTCCATATTTTTTTAGCCTTTTTGATGCTTCATCAAGAGATAACCCCTTTTTAGGATCTACTTCCATCTCCTGGAGAACTTCTTGTTCTGGCTTACTTTCAAAGGGTGATTTATCCATAATACTTTCCTTGCCTCATGTTTTATAGATCTATGAGTGGATAGTTTTTGTCAATTATCTTGCAGTTTCTGTTTTAATTTTTTAAAATTAATAACACTATGAGTACCATTGAAATATTAACTTTTAAGCCAGATAATTTTACTTCAAAATTAGAAGTTGCTTCTTGTTATATCCTTCACAAAGAAAAGTTTTTGATGCTAAAGAGAAGTCCTAAATCTTCTTTTGGGAATTCTTGGTGCCTCCCTGGGGGGAAAATTGATAGGGAAGAAACTCCTTTACAAGGCATTTTGCGAGAAATTAAAGAAGAAATTGGAATGTCTTTAGATCCTAAAAAACTAGAGGTATGCAATAAGCTGTTTGTGAAAAGGCCAGATGTTGAGTATGTTTTTCATCTTTATTTTTATAAGTCAGACATCTTTTCTGAAGTTATTTTAAATGAAGAGCATACAAAATCTTTATGGGTAACCCACACACAGGCTCTAACCATGCCTTTAATTCTTGGAGGCGAACGGATCATTGACTGCTATAAAAAATATTTAGAAGATAAACATCTCCTTTAAAATTTATCGTTGTATTAATGCCGGCTTAATATCAGCATGGACAGAAGAAGTTTTTACTTTAGAAAAAGAAGAAACGTCAATTTTAAAGCCCTTTTGAAAAAGTTCTAACAGTTCAAAAGCAGAACTGTATTCCATGTTAATGTTTTGAAAATCAGAAACCACATTTAGTGGGATGTTAATAATTTTGGGATTAAGGTAACAAGCTCCCTTATTTTTGTTTTTTCTAAAAGGATCCCACATAGCTTCCATATCATTGGGAAAAGTAAAATCGATTTGTTTGAGCTCTTTAAAAATATCTTTTTTTCTATAAAGAGTCATATCTAAGTTATTTGGGTAATTCCAATCATGTGTCCCTTTGTTAAAAGAGAAGACCAACCAATTATTTTTTTGTTCAAAAGGGGGAATTTTTTGTGGGGTTTTCTGCATATAGCAATAATCAATATCCTTACCTAATCGAAAAAAAAAGCCATATGCCTTACTTGTTTCTAAGGCTGTTATGGCGTCGTTAAACTCAATCGCCTCTTTTACAATTATATCATCTACGGCATAACAGATATATTTAGACAAAGACTTCTGCGGGTTAAAACTCAGCTCCATTACTATTTCTTTAAAATCTTTTTTAGGTTTTTTTTGATAGGTAAATTGGGCTTTAGGAAACGATTGCTCTACCTCTTGGTAAGCACTTTCATAGTTTTTATCTGATCGAACAACCACAAAAATATTTCCGTAATTGGTTGATTTTTCTGTAAAAGATTCTAAAAATGCAAAGAGCTGCATGGGCCTGTTATAGGAAAAAACGATAACATCTACTTTATTATCCTGATATTTTTCCGCATGATGTCCTATAAAAAAATAGGTAAACAGCCAACAACCAAGAGTAAATAAAAAAAATTGGATGTATTTCATAAAAACCTTTTTCTTTTGTAATCTTATGCTATCTAACAAAAGATTTATAAATATGAAAGGAATCATTCTTGCAGCAGGAAAAGGCACCAGGCTTTATCCCATCACAAAAGTAATTTCTAAGCAGCTTCTTCCTGTTTACGATAAACCTATGATTTATTATCCACTATCAGTTTTAATGCTGGCAAAGATACGAGACATATTGATTATCACTACACCTGAAGATCTTTTACTTTTTCAAAAACTTCTGGGCAATGGATCGGGCTTGGGCCTCCATATTCAATATAAAGTCCAAGAAAAGCCTAATGGAATTGCTGAGGCACTTATTATTGGTGAGCACTTTCTCAATGGTGACTCTTTTGCGTTAGTTCTTGGTGATAACCTCTTTTATGGACAAGGCCTTACCAAAATGCTGCTATCAGCCAAGAAAAACACTGGAGCTACTATTTTCGGCTATAGGGTCAAAGATGCAAAAAGATATGGAGTGGTAACACTAAATGAGGAAAATATACCTATCGAAATTACTGAAAAGCCTTTAAATCC
This sequence comes from Chlamydiae bacterium CG10_big_fil_rev_8_21_14_0_10_35_9, assembly GCA_002773835.1. Taxonomy (GTDB): domain Bacteria; phylum Chlamydiota; class Chlamydiia; order Chlamydiales; family SM23-39; genus 21-14-0-10-35-9. Next base: position 50,139 of record PFAC01000009.1, read on the forward strand.
GATTTCAAACATTGCCGTTACTGGTCTATATTACTATGACAGCTTTGCTGTAGAAATGGCAAAACAACTAAAACCTTCTAAAAGAGGTGAATTAGAAATCAGTGAAATAAACCAATGTTATTTACATCAGAGTAACTTAAATTTAGAACTCTTAGGAAGAGGCGCCGCTTGGCTAGATACTGGGACACATGAATCTTTATTACAGGCTGGTCAATTTATACAAACCATTGAAGCTCGACAAGGATTTAAAATAGCCTGTTTAGAAGAAATTGCCTATTGCAATGGTTGGATTTCAAAAAATGAATTGGAAAGATTAGCTCTTAATTACACCAATGACTACCAAGACTATCTTTTGAAACTAATCCAGGAGCCTTTTTCGGAAGTGAATATTTGCAAAGATTACAGCAGCTAAAAGCATGCATACCCCCCCTATCAGCATAGGCAAAATAGGATAGGATCCGACAAACGTTCCGCTAAATAATGGACTCATCCCAAATCCAAGGGCAATAACTGCCTGTAATATTCCTAATATCTCCCCTTGCACTTCTTCACTTGCCTTATTTGAGATAATTGTAGAGATAGTTGGGAAAAGCATAGCAATATGAAACTCCACTAAAGCAACATACAAATAAAGCCCTATGGTTGTTTTAATTAATGTCGCTAGAAAAAAGAGTCCTCCAGAAGCTAACAAAGCATAAAAAAATACAGATTTTGCAGAGAATAAATTGACAATGGGCCTGATCAAAAGACCACTGCTTAATGCATAAACACCTGATGCTATTCCATAAAATGTGCCTATTTTTGAAGGCGTAAACTGGAATCTTTCAATTAAATAAACCGGAATAAACTCCATAAAGAAGGAAAAGCCGAAAACATAAATAAAGCTACATAAAAAAACTCCTCTTAAGTCTTTCATCATAAAGCCTTTTTTAACGACTTTAAGCCCATGTAAGATATCAAACTTTACTGTCTTATTTACTGGATGAGTTTCCACAAAGAACTTAAGAAGCAACAAAAAATTTATGAAAATAATTACAGCGGAAAAGATAAAAGGCAGGCTATAGCTTGCAAAAGGGATTAAATTAATGTCCGTAAGCTTTCCTCCTAAAAATGGACCTATAGTAAAGCCAATGCCTAATGCCATGTTGTAAAGACCAAAGTTTTTAGCCTTTGTTTTTCTAGTGCTCATATCAGAAATAGAAGCTTGAACAACTGAAGAGTTTCCCGCCCCAATACCTACTAAAATTCTAGAGAGTATTAGAAAAAAAAGACTGTTCAGGCCGATGGCTGCTACTCCAAATAAGTGCCCTACAGTTGCCATAATGAGCGTTATAACCAGCACTTTTTTGCGTCCTTTCTGATCAGATAAAGTCCCAAGTATTGGTGTGCTTAAAAAGTGAAAAATTGGCTCAATAGCAAGTAAAATACCAAGGTAAAACCCTCTTACAGCATTCGATGTTTCAGGTGAGACTAAAAAGTCTTTTTCCACAAACAGCATTGAGCTAAAAAGTGGATAGACAATTCCAATACTGAAATAGTCTATAAATACAATGAATAAAATAACTGTTAATGAGAGTCTTTTATGAATTTTTTTCATATTTCTCCCACATAGCATAACAGAGAAAAAAAGCCATTAAAAACTAATAGGCCTATCAATTCTTATCATTCCAGGATAAATACTGCATGAAGTCCACCTCCATTGATCTTTTTTTAATATTGTTAATTTTGTTATAGGCTTTTAGAATTCCCTCCCTTTCTATAAATTTAAATGAATTAAATTTTTTATAAATTGCTTTTTTACTAAAAAAAATGAGGAAATTATGGCAGCAGCATCACCACCTTGTTCACCTTTACACTTTTCTAATGAAAGTGATTCTGTAAATGTTAGATATGATAAAGCTTTTACACTGTTTAGTGGAGAAGAGCGTCCACCAACAATTTGTCTTTTTAGTTCCAACTCGGAAGCCCTTAGGAGAATTCAAGATATCTTTGGGCAAAATTTAGACATTGATTCTATTAGA
>PFAC01000009.1:52197-53889 GCA_002773835.1 Chlamydiae bacterium CG10_big_fil_rev_8_21_14_0_10_35_9
GTGATCCGTTACAAAGGCCACCGGCACAACAATCGTTTTTTTAACCCCCCGCTTCGCCAAGGCCTCCAGCACCGCCCCCGTAGACGGCTTCAACCACTGCAAGGGCCCAACAGCACTTTGGTAAGAAATAGTCCAAGCGTGTTGGCGGTTCAATTTACTTAAAATACCACCGACTGTCTGAGAAATCTGAAACGGATACGGATCCCCTTCCAAAAGAAAATACAGAGGCAATCCATGCGCCGAGAAAATCAGATAAAATTCGTCCAAATTTTCACCGGGCTTAAGCTGCTCATGAATACGTTCGACAAAACCTTGAAGATAGCCTGTGTGCGTATGATATTGGGAAGATTTCAAGAATTTTAAATCCGGAAGCAATTTTCGGGCGGCTTCTTTCAAATAATGAATATTAGCCCCAGTCGTCGCGCTCGAATAATGCGGGTACAGGCTTAGCGGCAAAATATATTTTTTCCCGGCCGACTTAATTTCTTCCATCGTCTGCTCAGGGAGCGGCTCGCTGTAATTAAATGAAAAAGTTACATCACATGCCCGCGAACGCTGCCGTAACTCATCCTGAAGCGCCCGGGCCTGGGCTCGAGTGGAATCAAAAATCGGACTTCCACCTCCGATCAGCTGATAACGCTTCTGCGTTTCTTTACCCCGCAATTTCACCAAAAGCCAAGCGAAAAATGGCTGTAATAGTTTTGACAACGGAAACCGAATCAGCAACGGATCATTAAACAAGCGCCGCTGAAAATCTGGAACATCCGTATTCGTTCGGGGGCCGCCCATATTCATCAAGACAATCATAACATCGCGCTCATAAACAGGCTTCGGTTCATTGATGCCGACATTCAAATCCTGGATGCGTTCATACTGCTCGATATCGGCCTCGGTCTGGCGCGCCTTGCGCCACCGGCCACCCCAAATTTGGCCAACAACAGCCAAAAATATACTCAATGGAATAAAGGCCGGCGAAACATCAAGTTTAATACGAAGGAAAATTAAAACCGGGATGGATGCGTGAATCCAGAAAAACCAGAAAGGAGAAAATTTTTGACACTTTTGTCGGATATAGCCAAAGGGAATGTTCAAAACCAGGGCTGTAACTGCAACCGTCCAATACGGATATGTCATGAATAGATCGGGTATCATTTGGTAGGCATTGTAGCATAACACTGCCGTAAATCAAGAAAAAGCGAATTACATATCTTAGTATTAAAGGAGAGTTCCGTTCCGGTCCGGAACCGGGAGTAAGGTAAGCTTTTCGACCTTTTGAAAAAACTCGCGGGCTTTACACTGGACAATCCCTTCCACCTCGCGGATTGCATTTTGACGCTTTTGGAGGTTTTCATCCACAAATTTATCCAAATCATCCAGCATAATTAATGTAACATTCTCGATTTCGGCGATTTCAGGATCGATATTGCGCGGCATTGAAATATCCACAAACACAAGCGGACGTCCCCCACGCAGCTTCATAACTTTTTCAATAGTCGCCGGTTCCAGGATATAATGCGGCGCCCCAGATGAGCAAATGCATAAATCGACCGCGCCTAAAACATCCCGGATTTCATAAAACGAAACCGGTTGAACCGGGAATCGCTTGGCCAAATCCTGCGCGTTTTTTTCGGTCCGGTTCATAATATAAACTTTTCCGCTGGTGTTTTTTTCACAAATCTGATTTAAGGCCAA
>PFAC01000018.1 GCA_002773835.1 Chlamydiae bacterium CG10_big_fil_rev_8_21_14_0_10_35_9
GATAAGGCAATGCATCCATAAATAGTTCATAAAACCGAGTTCTGCTAAACGTATCAAGATCGTGAATGTGATGAGTAGTTGGAATAATTGGATAAAGAGGTGTATAAGGAACTGAAGATAACCGCTCTCTTTTAACTCTATTCGTTTTAAGACAAAGGATTACAATATCTAAATTTGTTTCTATCTTTGGCTCAGAAAATATAAAGTGATGATATTTAAATCCTACTTCCTTACTAAAGGTCCACACTAATATAGAAGACTGATCAACTTTAATATGACTTTTGGACCAGCATTTTTCATTTTCTTTTTTAAAAACACACATTGGCCCTTTTGGTGTATCAACTACTACCGGCACCATTTTTTTCCATGAAGGACACTTTTCCTCTCTATTTTCAAATTTTGATCTAACGCACTCTTTTGGCCTATCTTTTATGATAGGACGAACTGTGTATTTCTGAGTTGCAGTATTAAACACATGACATATAGATATATTCCTTTCATCTTTAAGAATACTTACTATCTTTTCATTTCCATTAATTCTCCACTGATGCTGAACTCCATCTACAGAAAATCCTTGAGGAATAAATTGTGGTCTATTTTCAATTTGAGCTGCCATATAAAATAGTTTTTTAAAATTTAGAAAGTTGGAGATTTTAAGTAAGAGGGTATTTAAGTAAAATAAAATGTTTCATTAACTAAAATTAAATAAATTACTTGTCGATTGAGCTTTTTATAACTCCTTTTTGGTCTTTGTTAAAAAAACAGTTTTCTGAACTGTGATGAAATCAATACAATGTGACAAGCACTCTCTATAAGTCACATCCGTCACATGAGTCACAAAGGTATAATCTAAGATACTAGCAAGCAAAAATAGTCTTACTGCTATTTGATGTAGTTTAGTGCGTAAAAATTGCGTAAAATTATGATCTGCAAGATTTTTAGCGTAATTAAAATTACTTATTTTTCTCTATAAGAATGCATAGATTTTTGATTAAAGAAATACTTCTTTTCCATGACGTGTTCGATTCTCTCCACCTACAAAAACCTTATCTAACCTTATCAGACATTGATAGAATTTCTTTTGCGCTACGTTTCATCCCATCCAACAGAAGTGGATATTAAACTGCTCGATACTAACGAGTATTTTTTTTGATTATATTTTCCATCTGATCAACTTCTGCTTCAGTAAGCATCTTAAACAAAGAGCTGCGTTTTCTAGTTGAAAGACTGCCATTGTTTTGACGCACGCACTTGATAAACAGGTCTATTCTTCTATCAGGCATATCTACAACTTCTTTAAGCTGGCGCTTAATCACATCATACCTGCTTAAAAAGTCTAGTTCATTTCCTAGATCTGTCTGTACAGTCTGATCAACGCATTGATATAGAAATTCCGCTATTGTGGTGAAATCTACATATCGATAGAAATCCCCAGTTTCACTGTTTACGGTCATCTCTCCAAGATCGTTGATTTCATAGTTTTCTATCAGTTCCGATAACGGCTTCGAAAAAGACTCAAGCACCCTGTCATATTCTCTTTCTTTACGTAAAATTACAGCAGATATGGGAAATACTATTCCTTGGGGCGTAAAACCAAGTTTTGACAGTACGTAATGAATCAAAAACCGGTGAAGCCTTCCGTTACCATCCTCAAAGGGATGCATAAATACAAAACCGAATGAAATAATAGCCGCAACAATAACAGAATCGACTTGAGAAGCAAACATCCGACTAGCACATTGAAGCAATCCATCCATTAAATCAGGAAGATCGCAAGGCCGAGGAGCTATATAATGAACAAGGACTTCTCCCGGTTCTGGCTCCTCTCCAACATAATTTTGAAACGACCTGTAATCATCCAGGGCAAAACGATCATCTACTATCTCCCGCTGGATCGACACCAACATATTTTTTGTCAGCTGATCTCGAGAATAATCTCTCTGTAGTAATGCTACAAAGCGAGCAGCTTTAGCTTTATCTGGTTTTTCTCTTTCTATCTCCCAGCTGGCAATCGTTTCCTTAGTGTACAAGTACCTAACGGCTCTTGCAAGAATGGATTCATCATACTGCTTAGTGATGTTCCTTGCTACTTCAGACAAATTCCGCTCCTCAAGCTGTGTTAGTCTTGCTGATCTTCTAACCAAAGGGGCAAAAAAGCGATTTCCAAGCAAGTTGTTAACTACCCGATGCCTAGAGCTCTTTACATCTTTTCCACAGTAGTAGTCATTCGGATTCACCAAGAGAACATACGAAGCTCGTCCAATATCGTCTATTGGGAGAATGTCTTCCAATAGAAATTCATATAAAAACCAAATTTTTCTAGCATACTTCCCCGTTGGGGAGGATTTTATGTATTCACACACCTTCTCACGCCCAATATACTTAAGTGACTGTTTGATAATATTTAGATTAAGCCCCTCATGCTTCAAAGCAAATTCCACATGCTTAATGGGATCCGATTCAATTTCATACGATTTAGGATATAACCGTAGCTGAACATAGCTGTGTTCATATTTAAACTCTTTAGATTCCCAACCAGGGCCGGTATAGGACCAGCGATAATGGCCAAGCACTCGTAGTCGGAAGTGCTCGTAAAGAAAGCGGTAACCTATCGGTTCAGCCCCATTTGGAATGTCTAGTTTCCACATAATCGCCTTCTCCAAGGTTCTATTACTTTTTCACAAAATTACCTTAAAACCGATTATTTTTCCATCAAAATATTGATTTTTTTGATATATCTCTTCAGAATAATGACTATTTGGTCAATTCACTTATAAAATGACTCTTCTAGTTAAACAGCATATAAAAAATGAAGAAAAGTCCTCAAAATCGTTATAAATCCTTGAAAAGAAGGATATACACATTATTTTCCATCAAAATGATAATGGATTCTCCCTCAAATTATTGTAATTAAGTCCAAGTACAACGGAATTCAAACAAGCGTCCCTCTAGAATCTTCCAAGCAAAAGTTCTGAATACGTCTCCACCTCCATTTCTGAAAATAAATTTCATAAATATTTAATTTTAAAAAAGTTAAGTTCTAATTCAGAACTTCCCTTGCTCTAATGTACCAAAATTGGTACAATCATTATTAAACTGAGAATGATTGAATGACTAACTTTCCTCCTAAAAAGATTGTATCTGTTGTTTTTTGGAAAGACACAAACAAAGAGCCAGTAAGAGATTGGTTAAAATCTCTTATTAAACATCAGAAAAAAATTATTGGAGAGGATATTAAAACAGTTGAAATGGGCTGGCCATTAGGAATGCCGCTTGTAAAAAACCTAGGTAAGGTATTTGGGAAGTGAGAAGCAGTTTTAGAAATGGAATAGCGCGAATATTATTATGATGCATGAAAATAAGATGGTGCTCTTACATGGCTTTATTAAGAAAAGTCAAAAGACACCCTCTCAAGATTTAGAGATAGCTCTTAAACGAGCCAAAACATTGAGGTAGATATGAAAAAACATATTGGTTCTAAGTTTGACGACTTTCTTGAAAAAGAAGGATTACTTGAAGAAGCTGAATCTGTTGCAGCTAAAAGAGTTTTTGTTTTTCAAATTGAAAAAGAAATGAAAAGACAAAAAATTGATAAATCAGAATTTGCTGCAAGATTGGAAACTAGCCGGTCTGCGGTTGATCGCATTCTAGATCCTGAATGCCCTTCTACACTAAAAACATTTGCAAAAGCCGCAAGGGCATTAGGAAAGCATCTTAAAATTAACTTAGCTTAGTATATGTTCTTAAATTTAAAGTCTACTTTATATAAAAAATAAAATAAAAGAATAATATAGAATATTAATAACAAAATCTCTAAAAAAAATGTCTACTTTTACTGAACCAAAACAAATTGATGTTCTTGACGACCATGGCAATCCAACAGGAAAGGTGCTTTCTAGGCAAGAAATTCATGCACAAGGAAAAATACACCGTGCTGTTCATCTGTATTTATTTGATAAATCAAATAATCTTCTTCTTCAACGCCGCTCCCTCAATACAGACCACTATCCTGGTATGTTCAGCATATCTGTAACAGGCCATGTTGATGCTGGTGAAGATAGCAGAGAAGCAGTGCTAAGGGAGTTAAAAGAAGAATTAGGTATTGATAGAGATAATACAAATATTGAATTTTTATTTTCTTTCAGACAAGACGCAGAAATAAGTCCTGCATATATTGACAGGCAGTTTAACGACGTTTACGCTGGCTGGATCGATCTAAGATTAGAGGATATTTCTTTTGATACTAACGAAGTTAGTGAAGTAAAGCTCGTTCCTTTCTCGGAATTTGAAACAATGGTTAATGATAAATCAGGCGATCTCGCCCCTGTATATGAAGAGGAGTGTGCTAAAATAGTTCCTTTACTTAAAGAACGTATATAAAGAGATTCAAACTCAACACCTATTAGTCTTAATCCCTTGTATTTAAAATTAAAAAACTTTGCCTATTTTTTCTAAGTTCTAAATTGGATAAAGGTGAAGAGATTCATTCAGAATTTTGGTTGTCATAAATTTAAAATTCTATAAACTACTTCCTACTTAGATTTTTTTTAAAGGTGAATTTAAATGGGATTAGGCACCAAAAACTTGATTTTAGTCAAAATCTGCGCTTTTTATCTTTTTTGTTCATTTCTTTGTGCTGATGAATTTACTGTAAACTACCAAAGCATGAATAAGGAGATGTTTCATGAAGTGGTTGTAGGCAATACAATTTGTGGAATCACACGTCAAAGTAAGAGCTTATATATGTTGTATTTTAATGCAGATGGATCGTGTACACTATGGAAGCAAAATCAAGCTTATGCAGGACATTGGTGGGTTGATCAAGATCCAAAAAAAGGTACTATTGTACATGCTTTTTGGCCTACTTATATCTCATCGGAATCGAAATCTATATTTTCTCCAAATAATCCGCGCTATGGAAATCCAACTTCGCTTCGTTACTGCTTCGATCCTGTAAGCAAAGGTATTTTTGTCTTAGGAAAAGCATTTCAAGCTCCTGTTCTTCTGGCCCCAGGATGCGCCCTACCATCGGATAAATCTTTTAATATATCTACAAAGGATCCATAACTAAAAGTTATACAAAGGCCTTTAAAAAGGCTTCAACTTAAACGAGCAGGACGCAATAGAAATAAATGGATTTCTAATTGAAATTCTTTCCTTTAGAAATGATTGCTACTTTTTTAGCTTTCATTAATTTTAACCAATCAAAAGTTCTGAACGCGTCTCTCCACCTCCATTTAAACTTGCTCAATCCAAAAAATAAGCTTAAGTTGCGTATAAATCCTTTTAATCCTTAAGCTGCTTTTTATCCCAGCTTTATAAGATTCGCGTAAAAGTGCTTTTACAAAAGTTAGTGCATTGTATTAATCAAGATTATTATTTTTTGTTTGAGAATGGGACATAAGCCAATCGTTTTCTTGATTTGCTTCGATAAATTCCGCAATTTCATAATGTTCATAATACTTCTCTTTAACAAAAGGATCCTCTTTAACTAATTTATCAACCTCAATTTTACTTAAACTTCTTAGAATTACCATAGCTCTTTCGTTATCGATAAAAGGTCCACAAATAACTAGTATATTCCTAGCTTTTAGTTTCTTTAAAAATGAAATATGTCCTCGGACCATCTCTTCAGTCAGATATTTCTTATTTTTGTGAGAGTAAAGCACAATAAAAGACTTCATATGAGATTATCCCACTAATTAAATAGAAGTTTGGCGACAACCTTTAAAAATTGCCATCTGTGTCAGATTGTTTTTCTTTATCATCTTCGATTTTATCCCTTAAAACATAAGGATCTAGGTCAATATCTTCTCCCCAAGATAAAGTATCAGTTTTAGGATCAACATGAACTTGGTTGAAAAATTCAACTGATTCCCAAGCTTCAAAAACTCCCTTGCCTACCAAATCACTTAAATCTACTTCACCTTCTAGGCCATCGTCAAAACGAATCCAAACCCGATAATTCGGTCTTGGTTCACAAGAAACAATTTTAGCTTTCTTGAATTCCATATCTTTCCATTTATTGGAGAGGTGGAATTTTGTATAGTTTTTTGTTGTTTGCAGCATAATCCCAATCCTCCATCAATTCTTTTTGATGGATTTGTGCCCACTCTATTACCAAACTTAAAGCTCTTGGAGGCAAATTTCCTTTTAACAAACCAATAGGATTAATTTTTATCAAGGCCTCATATTCACCATATTTTGCATGGAAATGTGGTGGAGCATGATCACTATAATACATAAGAATCAAAATACCAAAAAATTCTGAAATTGTTGGCATGAACCTAATTCCTAAAAATTAAGCTACAATCGTAATCCCATGGCTTTGGCTCTTTTAATCGAGCATCATCCATTACAAAGCCTTTGATTAAATATTCCTGTAAATGGGTTGTTGCCCACTGTCGAAACTGCGTTCCACGATGAGAACTAACCCAATAGCCAACAGCTAGAATCATACTGAGATTGTAAAATTTAGTCTGATAGCGTTTCCCATCAGATGCAGTTGTCAAGTCTTCCTTGACTACTGACTTGTCAAGCTCTCCCTCTCCTAAAATATTCTTGATATGAAGGCTAATATTCTGCTTAGTGGTCTGAAATAACTCTGCCAATTCTAACTGCGATAACCATACACTTCCATTTTCAATTCGCAATTGGATAGAAGTCTGACCATCAGTTGTTGTGTAAAGTATTACTTCTCCTCTATCCATAGACTCCTCTACTGATATAAATTTTAGAAAAAGTTATAGCCTTTTCAGCTAAATTATCCCAAGAAAAAGTTCTGAATGCGTCTCTCCACCTCCAAACCTTATGAAACGTTTTAAAAGCCTATCAATTTGATGGGCTTTTACCCTTTCAAAGTATGTTTTTTCCCTCGGCAATATTGAGTAACTCGGGAAGCGCATATACAGCAGACTTTCTTCCTGATGCTTCCTTAAGTAATTTTATAAATCCTGCACTCTCAAGTTGGGATAAAATTTTCCCTAAAGTTGTTCTATTTGTAATCCCTGTAAGTTTCATGAACATGTTAGTATTCAAAATAGGTATTTGAAAAAATGCATCTAAAGCAGACTGTGCAAACTGTGATTTAGTCTCTTTCTGAAACTCAACCTTAAGCATCTCATATAAACTTAGAATCCCTTTTACTTTATTCGTATTTCTGATGGCTTGTGCACGCACTGCTTCGAGAAAGAAATTCAACCAACCTACCCAATCACCCTTGGCAGAAATGTGACCTAAGGAATCACAATACTCATCTCTTCTTTCTTCTAAATATTCACTCAGAAAGAACATTGGTCTATGCAACATTTTTTTCTGGTATAAAAAAAGAGGAATAAGAATTCGACCAATACGCCCATTTCCATCCATAAATGGATGAATGATTTCGAATTGAGCGTGGACCACAGCTAGCTGACTCAATACTTCTTCATTTAGATTAATATGTGAAATCCAATCTTCTAAATGGTCATGAATAGTTAGCGGAGATGGTGGGATAAATGACGCTCGCTCCATTTTACAATTTTTTGGACCAATCCAATTCTGTTCAGAACGAAACTCACCGGGTCTTTTATCTTTCCCTCGCACACCTTGCATAAGTGTTTGATGAAGAGATTTTATCAAACTGAGTGAAATGGGACGCCCCTGTTCCAATGCAGTTTCGGCATCTAACAATGCTTTTCTGTAATTTTTAATTTCTTGGATATCATTCGTTTTTTCTGGGTCAAATTCAGAACCAGCCTCAAATTCTAAAACTTCTGAATTTGTGGCATTTGTCCCTTCAATTCGCGAAGATAGCACTGCTTCATTTAGTGTAAGTGGGGACAATAATATCTCAGGATTGACCATTCCATGTAGTAATCCATCAAAACGGGCTAAAGCCGCATTTGCTTCCCCAATTAATTTGATTAGGCTAGCCCAATCAATGTTTGATATTGGAAGCTTATCGGGTTTAAACGGATTGGACATAGCTAAGCCTCATTTTGAATTCGTTCTAATGTACACTTTCACCTTAGTGAACACTAATTATGCATTTTAGTGTATACAAATATTTTCTATCATTGATTTTCTCAAGTTTAAGAGAGTTAGATATACACTCTAATGTATACAACAGGATATACATACACTAAAAACGGTAAATAATGTACTCAAATCAAAAACTAATCGAAAGAAAAGACTCTGGAAGAATAACCGATACCCAATCAAAAGTTCTGAATGCGTCCAACAACCCTCCAATGCCATTTGTAGTATGAGTGCTTCCAAAACATTTAGTGCTCTATTAGAACGTGTATAAGCATCAGCTTTATCTAATTACACATCAACTAAAAGTTTGGGCAAAGAAAAGCTCGTTTCTATTTTGTTACAAGAAAATCTAGCTTAATGTAAGCCGAAACGGGCATCATTTGTTCAATGGATGATGTAGGGGTTAAAGAAATATAATAAGAATCCACTACCCGAAGTTCCAACACATCATCAACATCAAAATCAACAGGATCGCTAACCTTATCAAGTATCACTACGTCATCCTTATGAATTGTTTGAAGTCCTTGACACAATTCTGATTTCGCTCTTTTTATAGCATCTGGTGCGGAGTCTGCTACATAAAATGCACTTTGATGGTATTCTGTGAATTCTTCGGGTTTATAAGCACCCAGATTAATAAAATATAGCTTTTTTAAAGAATGATCTTTAGGCGGAGATTGACTAAGTTCAATTTTATAGCCGTTAATATTTTGTAACTCAACATAGGAGTCAATATGAAATCCCTGTAAATTGCCAAACCATTTCTTAGCCAATAATGGATAGGTTTCCTCAATCGAAGCGCCAGCAACAAAAACCACATCATGTAATTCGATATTGCATCTATCAGCCCGCCCACCTAAATATACGGCAAATAGCTTCTTCTCGCTTGATTTCATATTTCTCCTGAAATTGATACTTTAAGTTCTTGATCATAGAAAAATTTCTAAATTATCCCAATCAAAATTCTGAATATGTTTTCCTCTCTATTAAATCTAATCATCCACCAAGCACCATCGAGCAAGATTGAAAAAATTGAAAATAGAAAAGACAAGATTCATAAACATGATAACATTTTTTACAGATTTTAAATTTTTAGTGAAAGAGAGAAAGACTGCAACAAAGCAAAATTTATGCCACGTTATTTGATGATTTCCAAAGCTGCTTGGGCAATAGAAATGTCCTCTTCAATGCTTCCACCAGATACTCCAATGCCTCCTACAATATTTCCATCTACTCTGATAGGAAATCCTCCTCCTAAAACAGTGTAATTCGGAAGTAATGGAATACCAACTTTGGTAGCTGGACTTTTTTGACTCTGCTCGAAAATTTCATGAGTAGCAAATCCCCAAGCATTAGCAACAGCGCTATAAGCTTTGATTTGGGCAACTTCAATACTTATTAAAGCGGAGCCATCCATCCGATGGAATGTTTTCAAATGACCACTCTCGTCTACAATTGCTATAACCATATATTTTTTTACTGCTATTGCTGCTGCAATGGCACTTTTGATTATCATGTCTGCTAATTCAGCAGAAATACTCTTTTTTACGATTACCGACTGCATAGTATCCCTCTTTGAAACTTTTGAAAAAGTGTTGTAAAATTTGACAATTTCTTCCAATCAAAAGTTCTGAACGCGTCTCTGGACCTCCATTGATAAACCTTGTCAAAGCCTATCATAGCTGATAGGCTTTTTCCCTTTTAAAGGAGATCCGTTGTCAAAACGCACTGCTATTCCAAAGAAACTTAGAAGGCAAGTTGAAGTAGAAGCTGGACATCGATGTGCTATACAATGCAAAAAATATCCTATCGATATCCATCATATTATCCCATACGAAGAATGTCAGAACCATTCCTTTGATAATTGCACTTTGTACTAAAATGCTCGATACCACCGTACAAAATAGATCGATCAAAAAGGCTCTCCAAATTTATAAGCAAAATCTCAGCCTTTTGAATCGACGATATGGCGAATTTGAAAGAAAAGTATTACCCTTTTTTGTGAGACTCAAACTGCGCATGTGATTCTCCTACCCGGATTAAGTGAACTACAGGTATTTTTCCTTCTGAAAAGATGAATTGCTCCAAAAGAGCGGTAGGGATAGTGGAGTTAAATCTTCTGGAATACCAACTTGGGAAGAGTATCAGTTAACTGCCCAAGGCAAGACCTTTATTGAAAACTTGAGACAGGCACGCATACTTGAATAGAATACAATCAAAAATCCCAAAAGCATCTATGCACTTCAAACAAATTATATCAGATCAACCTTTATGATTTTTCAATTGAATTTAGGATAATCTAAAGTTATACTTCAGAATATCTAAGGTGATTCAATGTTTAAAAGATTTTTAAAGACTCATATACAAGTACTTAGCGAAAAATACCCAGTTGTAACTCTACTGGGTCCTCGTCAATCTGGGAAGACCACCCTTGTGAAAGCTGCATTTCCTCATAAACCCTATGTCAATATGGAAGATGCCGAAAATAGAGCCTTGGCCACTGAGGATCCCAGGAGCTTTATGAGCTCTTATCCTGACGGTGCAATTTTCGATGAAGTCCAGAGAACTCCGCACCTTCTTTCCTATATTCAGGTTCTGGTCGATGAATCTAATCAAAAAGGGATGTTTATTTTAACTGGAAGTCACCAAGCAGAACTCCATTCTGCAGTATCTCAGTCGCTTGCAGGACGCACCTCACTTTTAAGACTTCTTCCACTCAGCATTAAAGAAATTCGTGAGGCAAAAATCAATGACTCCTTTGATGAAATCATTCTAAAAGGGGGATATCCCAAAATTTATGCAGAAGACTTGCCAATTACCAATGCTTATAGCAGCTATTTTCAAACTTACGTTGAAAAAGATGTTCGTCAATTACTTCAAGTTAAGGACATCATGCAGTTTGAACGGTTTATCAAACTTGTTGCAAGCCGAATTGGTCAGCTTATTAACTATGCTAGCCTGGCCACAGACGTGGGAGTCTCTGCAGTTACAATAAAAGAGTGGATTGCAGTTTTACAAGCAACCTATGTTTTGGTGCAATTAGAGCCCTATTTTGAAAATTTCGGCAAACGATTAATTAAATCACCCAAACTCTATTTTGCAGACACAGGTCTTGCTTGTCACCTCCTTAACATCGACTCAGAAGAACAACTAAAAAGAGACGCTCTATATGGAAACCTATTCGAAAATTGGGTTATTATTGAACTCATGAAGGCAAGGTACAACCAAGCTTTAGATCCTCGCCTCTATTTTTATCGGGATGTTGCAGGAAAAGAAGTTGATCTTCTCTATCAAAGAGGAAGTAAACTTACGCCAATTGAAATCAAAAGCAGTAAAACTTTTTCACCCTCTTTTTCCGAAGGTCTGAACTATTTTCATAAACAAGCATCCGAACGTGCTGAAGATGGAGCTGTGATCTATGGAGGTGATAAATCTCAAAAAATTGGGAAATATGAACTTTTTTCAGCTGAAAATTGCTCTGAATTGATGCTTTAAAAATGAATGTTTATGGTTTCAACATTGTATAAAAATTTGAATTTTTCCCAATCGAAAGTTCTGAACGCGTCTCTCCATATCTCCCTTACAGGGAATTAAAATTTTCTATGAGTCATTATTAATGCAACCATGAAAAATGCGGCATTTTTCCATTCTCATCATTCGAACGCCAAGCAACGTGTCCATCAGGCCTAATTAGAACTGCACCTTGATTTGAAATTTCATATTTTTCAAGAAAATCATGATTTTCATCTAAGCAATCACCTCGCTCGCCAATTGTGATGATTTTACGCTGATTTTTTATATATTGAAATGAATGCCAATGGGATAGCTACAAATAATAACTCAAAGAAAATAGGTTTAACAATTAGAAATGGCATTTATAAACCTCTTGTCTTCTAACTATTTTCAATACATTTTAAATGGTTCACACACTTGTACTGAGAGGACTACGTTTCTCGGCTCCAAGTTCTGAAATACAAAATTCAAAAACCCTCGCTTTTCCTCTACTTCAGAACTCTCAAACAGTTCTCTCACTTTCATTGAGAGCTTGAGTACCATGTTTTGCAGTGATATGAAAATCTAATCTACTATCCCATGTCTTTTCATTTCATCAACAATCTCAGAGAAAGACCGCACTTTGTAAACAGCTAGATAGAAAAGACTTCTCTTCATATTTTCTACATATCAAAACTCGCTAGCTGTAAACTTTTCCTCATTCAATGGGAATATCGTTTTTTAACAATTCTTGCATTTTCTTATAGATGTCGATGGTCTCATCGAAAACAGTAATATTATTCAGATTTTTCATTTCTAAAAAAACATTGAATGCTTCTGGAGGTAATTCTCTGGCTGAGTTAATTTCTAGTTCTTCTAGCAAAGGTAGTTTTTTCAGAAAGTTGAGGGAATTAAATTTATTATTCTCACCAAAATCGATATTAAGGCGCTTCAGTTTTACAAAAGATGCCAAAATATCATCACCATATGTATTTACTACAGAATAAATAGTGGATCCTTTGCAAGTAAGAGACTCCAAAGTTGGAGCAAATGTAATAAGCTGCTCTTCGTTATTTATGAAATCTACATCCTCACAGCTCAAACTAGTTAAAGGGAATCGAGAAAGCTCGGAAAAATCACAAAAATCAGAATACCCCAAGTCTAAATTTCGAATATTTGGTGACAGTTGATTCCAAGAAAAAGCAGAGTCAAGAAGCTCTAGTTCTGTTGTACTCAAAGCTGTTAAACTGGAGTTCCGAAGAATAGAATCAGGAATTAAATTTAACAATCTACCCTCTGTCGATAATTCAGAAAGGTTCAAACCTTCTAAGCAAGAAAGATTAAATAACTTCTTACCACTGAGCGTCAATCTTTGTAGCTTTGATAGTCCATTGATAGCATCCCCTAACTCCTCGTGTCTTTGGGGAAATTTAACCAGGACAAGCTCTTCTAAATTTGATAAAGTATTCAAAATAGAAAAGTTGGCTTTAACTCCACTTCTTGTAGGCCCAGAATATACAAAAACCTTTAAGCTTTGATTCCCCTCAATCGCACTCAAGTTGCTGATAGAGCTTTCTGAAAGATTAAGATATTCAAGCTCGGCAAGAGCCAATTTTTCGGGCAAACCTGTGATATATTTTGAAGTTAGTTGTAACTTTTTGAGTTTAAGATGATTAAGTTCAATAGGATCTATATAGCAATTATCTAAATGGAGTGATTGCAAAGATAGTGGTAAACAATTGGCATGAACAACTTTAGCGTTGGATTCTCCCCACAGTAGATTAAGATCTAAAAGATGTTCCATCGCCTGCAAAGGAGCCACATCAATCTCTTTGTAACCATATATAGTTAGACTTTCCAATGAAGGGTAAGAAACAAGCCAGCCGAGGTCGTGTAAAGAAGAATCCCCAATAAGAACTAAAGTCTTAAGATTAGGGAGGCGTGGAGGGTTTTTCGCAAATTCTTCTAATTCCACTTTGAATAAACGAAGGAAAGAACCACATCTCAACTTCTCTAAATTAACAAATTGCTCCAGAAAACGAATAAGGTCACTGGTCTTTGCATTGTAAAAACCATACCGATCTTTAAGGCCGTTTTTATTGATATAATCATCAAATAACTGGTGAAATTTTAAGTAACTTAAATCCTTGATTTCCGAGTAGGGATTTTTCTGGTCTGAAGAGCTTGCGAAAGCTGATCCAGCTTGTAAAACAATCCAAAACACTAAAATTCTAATGAACTTGGCATCTAAAGAAGCTGCAAAATTAGAGAAGAACCGCAGGAATAACATTTTCAAACCCTTTGCTTAAAAGATTAAAAAAATCATCAAATTTTAAAGAAAGTTTTTAAATATTCCAAGCTAAAAGTTCTGGATGTATCTCTCCACCTCCCAAAAATAAAGCAGGGAAGATCTCCCGGATTTTTTATTTTATTTATAAAGTTATTTCATTATACTCCTGTTTGTTTTAATTCATTATTATTTATTTTTTTAACTATTAATTTCATTTAATAAGATATAAAAGTGAACAACAAAAATTTTAACTCATGTAATGCACATATCTCGACTAAAGCACGCTTTATTGCGTTATTGCTATGCTGGTTTTTGGGCTCCCTAGGTGCACACCGTTTTTATGTAGGAAAGATAGGAACTGCAATTCTTATGATTTTAACACTTGGTGGACTAGGTATTTGGGTATTGATTGACCTGATTATTATCCTCGTGGGATCTTTTCGGGATGAACGGGGTCGAGTAGTTTTTTATTGGTTTGAGAGACACTCACTATGCCACCATCCTGAATGCAACAATACCTCCCACTCTGACTAACCAAGATTTAATAGGATATTTTTGGCCAGTTGGGCTTAATCAAAAGTTCTGGAGACATCTCTCGATCTTTATTGACAAATCTTTATAAAAGTTTACCTAATTAACTTCTGTTCCTTCTTCCGAGAAAGGGTGAATAGTGTATTTTTTCAAAATTGCACGAGCGCATCTTTCT
Organism: Chlamydiae bacterium CG10_big_fil_rev_8_21_14_0_10_35_9; assembly: GCA_002773835.1. GTDB lineage: Bacteria > Chlamydiota > Chlamydiia > Chlamydiales > SM23-39 > 21-14-0-10-35-9. The sequence continues at coordinate 14,508 of PFAC01000018.1, forward strand.
CCTGATTCACATGCAGCCTCCATAGTTCCTCGAATGTCTTCATTGATAGTTGTATGCTCTCCTATAAAGTAAAGCCTCCCTTTGACTGGAGCAAATAACTCTTTAAATATTTCTCCATTTTCTTCACACGTGGGCATTAACATCTTTTCTTGCCCAACTCCAATATAAGAATACGAACCTCTAGCATATGGATCATTTGGCCAGCTAAAGCCTACAGCAGAGTCATAATCAATAAAGGTTCTATCTTCAGCGTAAACAGCTGGATTTGAAGAAAAAATTAAATCTTTAAATACATTATCATATGCAGGCTGAGAACGCATGTATACATCTGATATCTCATTATCTAAAAACAATCCAGCCTCTTTTGTACAATATAAAGTTAATATAGAGTCATCGGCAAAAAAGCTAACTGTATTGTCCTCAACAAGGTTTATTTTCTTTGAAGGTTCACCACTAAAGGGAATCAAAATTTTGGCGTTTGTTCCATATGATAGGTTTTTCATAACATTGAAACGATTCTTGTCTATATCATTTATTTGAAAATCTATCCTTTCAAAGACTGAACAAGGAATAGCAAGAATTAACACATCTGCTACTACTTGATTGCCACCTTCAAACGTAAGTATGTATTTATCATCTATATTTTTTGAAATTTTCGTTAAAGGCATATTCATATGGAGCTTGCTTCCCAATAATTTCGCCATTTTCTCAGGCAGTAGTGAGTTCCCTCCTTTTATAGATAAAAAACTCACACTGTCATCTTGGTGAACTGAACATAAACCACCTATAAGCATATAAAATAATGTTTCTATATATTCAGAAGATAACTTTTCAACAGAACCTCCTTCATAGGCTGCTAATCTGGTAGCTATATTTCTATAAAGAATACTACCCTGTTCAAAGAGTTCGTCTAGAACTTCTTTCATATTGCGACAGCTGGATTTTAAACTGTCCAATTGAACTCTTAAATCTTCCTTATCCACCAGTTGCTCGCTTAACGCATCTTTAGTTGAAATTAAATCTTTCCCGTCAAAAAAAGAATGGTTTAGTAGAATTTTCTTTTCTGTAAGTTCTAAGTTTAATTCATGAATTAACTGGAGAATATTAGAAGCCTCTCCACCATCATTTATATTTTGAGCCCCTAGCTCAGCCTCATTTCCTAAAATATTAACAGAAAAAACCCGTCCTCCCACTCGATCTCGGGCTTCATAAAGTTCAACGTCCATATCACCTTGATGCAAACGGTATGCTGTAGACAAACCTGCTAACCCTCCTCCGACAACAACAACTTTGGGGTTGTTGTTTTCTGCAAAAATGACACCCTGAGAAAGACAAATAGACATAAATATAAATATCCTACGAAAAAACACATTAACTCACTTGTAAAGTAAAACTTTCTCTAGGTAAGAGTACTTGAAATTTATAATCGGTATTTGAAGGCTTTACGTATTAACACGACCGGCATTATGCTTTTGGTCTATGAAAAAAACAATAGAAATTCATACGGGAGACACTGCATTTTCAATCCACATGTGCATTTGGTTTTTGTCACTAAATATCGCCGTGGAGTGTTCACGAAAGAGATACTGAAAGACCTTTCCAAAATCTTCTCCGGCGTCTGCACCAGCCTCGAAGCAGCAGCAGACACCTCATTAGAATTACTTTGCAATCTGCGCCTTATATCTCCGACCTAAAGGACGAAGTTTTACGGCGCTATTGATAAAATATATCTATTTAATTGTTAGTGAATCAATGAATAGATTTCGATTGAATTGATCCCATCGAAAAGTTCCGAATGCGTCTCTCCACTTTAATCCTAAGAAAAATATAAAGAAGAAAATTTCATTTGGAAATAAAATGGCTATTATAAACCTTTAACATCTTTAGCTTCAGGACCCTTGCGACCTTGTTCTTCAACATATTCAACTTTTTGCCCTTCGGTTAAAGAGGACGTGCCTGCTGCAAAGCTGTTGACATGAACGAATAGATCTTTCCCTCCTGAATCAGGAGTGATGAATCCGAAACCTTTTTGTGAATTAAAAAACTTAACTGTACCTGTAGATTTTGCCATTTGATTTTTCTCTTTAAATTTAAATGTAACCCGTGATGTTCATTTATCTGCACCACTTAAAATAAGTGTAATTTATTTTAGATAAGGATTAAAGAGATAAGATTTTTTTAAAATTTGGGCAACAAGTTGTTGGCTAATTAGTGAAGCAATTCTATCTAGAAACAAAACCCCTCTGATCAAAGGTGTTATTAAGATTAAAAAAAACAGAAATAATTTGACCTTCTTTTAGAATTTTATTATAATTAAATTTATTAAAATAAGTAATTTAATATAAAAGATTTTTTTAATGACTAGTATTTCAGCAATTAAGAGCGACAACTGTTATATTAACTTCAAACCAATTCAGTTATTTAGCGCACTGTGTCAAAAAATTTCTAACATTTACTTTCGGGTAATCTTATCTTTTGTCAATTTTTTAGAAAATCATAACCAGTATGTCGCAGCAATGGTCACTGGAACTCTTTTAACAGAACCAGTCAGCGCATTAAAAGCCGCCTTACTTTACCCCCTTGGATGGAAAAAAAATTTTAATTTTATCGGCATGAATCCTAAAAGCATTACGAAAGAGCAGTCAGAAAAAAGACCAATTTTATTGTTACATGGAAACCTTCACAATCAAAGCGCCTGGATCTCTTTCGCTAAAAAACTACGCAAAGAAAATCTTGGCCCGGTTTATACCCTCAACCTCCCTAACCATAGCTTTTCATCCGCTGACAAAACCCTTGTTGAGGAAAAGATCACAGAAATCCTAAAGCAATACAGGAAGTGGAATAATCAAAATGTTAAAATAGATGTTATAGGTCACTCTAGAGGAGCTACAGTAGCCACTTGCGTAGGTTTAAAAGAAGATACTTGGCTGTTTAAGGAAGGATGTCCATCTTTTTATCTCTCAGAAGTAGAGAAACGAGCTGAAATAGGGAAGGTTATTAAAATTGGCTATCCTACTACTCAATGGTATATAGACAATGTTCAAATAACTAATCACCTTTATGAGATTTATGGAACTAGGGATGTTTTAGCCCCAAAAAGCTCTAATCTTTCTCAAAAATTCGAAGTCAATACAGGTCATTTAGGACTTCTTTACTCTTCTTCCGTTCATAATAAAGCGATCGAATGGCTTAAAGATACAACTACCAATTAAGTGATAATAAGCATTTTACTTAAACTACTCGGAGACTAGTTTTTTTCTAAAAAACAAAATAATGCTGCTGACAATTACACATCACTCTGATTGTCCTCAAGAAGGAGAAGAATTATCCATCTCCAATGCAACACAGGAAGACTTTTAAATATTTGCTATTTTGAACAATAGATCTATCTGAGCCAAACTGTAAATCAGCATCAGCGGTAATATTCTTTTAGCACAGAAATCTAAAACTTCTTGCATTTCGGCTATAGCCTCGATGTTGGATCCAGAAAAATGTTTCCTTCAATCTTGTGAGGAAATTTCTTTTATAAAGAGAATAATGTTTTGATACTTGAAGAGTCTGTTTCTTCATTAATTTCTAAAAAATAGGGAATCTGCCATTTTTGCGTTTTTAGTGCTTGCTTACTGACTACTTGATCCCATGGAGGATAAACTCTGGTAGCTAGTTTTCCTCCTATTCCACCCTTGGAGACAATTCCTTTTTTATGCAGCACATCTTTAGGAAAAACAAATTGTCCGAAGTGTGTTGCAAAGCGAACACTAATAACAGTCAGGTCAAAAGGATCGGCCATATCAAAAGGTTGGATGCATCCATCTACTCTTTTCCATAAAGTAACAAACTGTCCAATTTTTTTGGGAGTAGTCTTTGCCACGCGAAATACAACCCTTTGATTGTTTAACCTAAAACGACTGGCTCCATATTCTTGACTTTCAAATTCCTTTGTAAAGCCATAAATATTTAGTCCTGCAGGCAAATATACCTTTTTGAGAACCTCTATAAGTTGTGGATGTGCATCTCTTTGCCAGTCTTCCATTATCTGTTTTGACCTATAAGGTACTTTTGTATTCCATTATTCCTTATGCTGAGAGTCTATCACTTTTTTCAAGTGCTGAAACCATGCCTCGTTTGAAATTCCTTTTTCATAGTGCATCATTTTCAAAAACTGTTCAGAAGTGAATTTCCCTGGACAATGACACATGGTATGTTCATGTCGGGAGTCATCGTTTAGTATTACAATAGAACGACTCGCTACAATGTCAGTGATTAATATCATGTCAGAAGGGTAAAATATTCTTTTTATATGTTCAAAAGCTTCTTCAAATTTACAAACCTTAATTTCGAGTAGTTCATTATTCTCGTCTAGAACAGTAAATGTTACGTGTGCATATTCACTTATTTCTATACTTTTTGCTAAAGCTGTCATAAATACCTAAATTTTTAATTGTTTGAAAAATTTTATTTTTTAATGTGAATTTTTCCCAAGAAAATTTTTTTGAATGGACCCATAAAAATTTTAAATTACCTTACAGTTTCTACTTCCCATAGACAAAACGTTCCCTGTGACATATACTTTAAGGCCTAAAATGGGTTTGTATGTTTAGTTCGTTTGCCAGTGACAATTTCTCTCCCGTCCACCCTGAAGTTATGGATGCCCTTCAAAAAGCTAATATTGGTCACGCAATGGCTTACGGTGCAGATCCTTGGACTGAGAAAATGCAAGAAATATTTAAAAATATTTTCGGTCCTTTTACTGAAAGTTTTCTTGTCTTTAATGGAACTGCAGCTAATGTTTGCAGCATCGAACATGCACTCCTTCCTTGGCAGGCAGTTATGTGTTCATCTAACGCACATATATGGAATGATGAATGTGGAGCCCCTCAAGCTAATACAGGAAGCTCTTTATTGCCTATAGAGGCGAAAAACGGAAAAATATCCCCAGAGCAATGTGAGAAATATTTACATGGAAAAGGCGATCCTCATCATGTGCAGCCCGCACTTCTTTCCATTACTCAATCAACAGAATTAGGGACTGTTTACACTCTGCAAGAAATGAAAAATTTAGCAGATTTTGCACATAGAAATAACTTGCTCCTGCATGTTGATGGAGCCAGACTTTGCAATGCGGCAGCACATTTAAAAGTCTCACTAAAAGACCTTACGACCGATGTTGGAGTGGACCTTCTTTCCTTTGGAGGAACGAAAAATGGTCTTATGGGAGCTGAAGCTGTCGTATTTTTAAAAGAAGGACTTGCTCAAAAGTTTAAGTATGTTCAAAAGCAACAAATGCAACTCGCATCTAAAATGCGCTTTGCGTCAGCTCAAATGATCGCACTATTTGAGGGAGATTTATGGCTACGAAATGCCTCCCATGCAAATAAGATGGCCAAGTTGCTTGAAGAAAATTTAAAGCACAACTTTCCGGAATTACCCATTCTTTATCCTGTCGAGGCTAATGCAGTTTTTGTTCAACTACCCTCTTTAGAGATTTTGGAAAAATTACAACAAAAAAGCTTTTTCTGGATCTGGGATAATGAGCAGCTCGTCGCACGATGGATGACTTCTTGGGACACCCAACCTGCTTTTATAGAATCTTTCCTTACTGACCTTAAACATATAGTCATTTAGCCCTTAGCTTCCTGCACAAGCTGTAAGTATCCCTGCTCCATTAAGTCTAATATAAACAAGGTTATTCCCTTCTCATCCTCAAAAGGAGCAAAAGCAAGATAGTCTCGTCCTTGTTCATCAAAAATAACATAAGCAATTAATTGGCCATCCCGATATGCTGCCTGTATCCCACTAAAGTTGCCGGTATCTTTTTTACGGCAATAATCAATTAATGCATAGGGCTTGCCGTGTTCTTCATCCAGGCTAATGCTAACCATGGCTACTTCTTCTACATATTGCATTTCTTTTTTACTTTCAAAAGACCCTTCATCGAAAAACCTTTTTTTAATAAGACATTCATAAATATCCTTTGGAAAATGTTTCTCATAAGCATGTCGATCTTGAGCAAATACAACTGTTAATAGAAAAGAAAAATAAAGTACCCATTTCATATGAACCTCCAGTTAAGAGGTAAAAAATTTATACTCTTATTCTAAATTTTTCCATGCAAAAGTTCTGGGTAACTTTTAGAATTTAAGTTTTATTCAAAAAAGCGCTTAATAAAGAAAATAAGCCAAAACCTCCAATTATTAATCCGGCAAGATAATTAATATATTGATATACTTTTTCACTAATCCTCTTTCTAAAAAAAGTCACAACTTCACTTAGAAAAAGCCACCATATTCCCGACCCTAATAAAACACCAACTACCAATAAAGCTGCACTTAAATACTGAGTTGTTTCACTCAATCCTAATGCAGTAAAAACAGCTATAAAAGATAAAATTGTAAGTGGATTAGTGATGGTAAGAAAAAAAGAAGAAAGAAAACCTTTTAATAAGTTTTCTACTTTAATTTCTTTAGGAGGTATTTTAGAAGGTCGAGACAAAACTATTTTTATTCCAAGATATAGTAAAAAAAAGCCTCCTAAAAGTTTTAAATAAAATTGAAAACTCATGAAAAAAAAAGAAATTGCAGTAAGACCAAAAGCTGCGACAATACCATAAAAGGTATCAGCAAGTGCAGCTCCTAATCCTGTAACTAGCCCAGCTATTCGACCATATTGCAAAGTTCTTTTGATACATAAAATACCAATTGGTCCCACAGGTGCTGCAATAGCAAATCCAATAAAAATGCCTTTAACAAGAAATTCCATAAATGTTTTTCTGTTTATTTAAAAAATATTAATTAGATATTTGCAAAGAGATATTTATTTTCTAAGCAAAAAATTCTGACACTCCTCAAAATATCTAGGTTTCCTTATTTCTGAATTATCACTATATTTCTGAACTTACATTAAACTCTAAACTCTTATGATTATCCCTCCATTAGCTGCTCCTGAAGATTTTACAACCAGTTTACTCTTTCCAGATACAAAAGAAGGTCTCTGGTTTATTTTTTCAAAAGATAAACTACTTATTTCAAGAGATGGGAAGTCCTTACCTCATAATCATGATTTTACTTTGCAAAGAACTCTTTATCTTGGAACTTTGAGAAATAAACATGTTTTTGCAGGCGAGCTAAAAAATGAAAACAACATTCCTCCTAAATGGCAATGGAGCGATTTAAAGCCTCTTTACTCTATTTTAGATGAGGAAAATTATGCTATGGCAGGCCGCGCCTTACAGCTTATTCACTGGGATCGCACAACCCAATTTTGTGGATGCTGTGGAGGTTCTACCTTCCATAGACAAAATGAACGGTGCCGTGAATGTAAAACCTGTAGACAACTTTTCTACCCTAAGTTATCCCCTGTGGCCATGGCTTTAGTAAAAAAAGAGGAAAAAATTCTTTTGGCCAGAAGCCCTCATTTTCCTGGAAAAACTTATAGCGTACTAGCCGGCTTTGTCGATCCAGGAGAGACCCTCGAACAATGCGTTGCTCGAAAAGTTTATGAAGAAGTAGGAATCAAAGTACAAAACATTCAATATTTCCACAGTCAACCATGGCCTTTTTCCCACTCTCTCATTATTGGATTCACATGTGATTGGTTAGAAGGTGACATCAAAATTGATCCTCTAGAGATTGAAGCAGCAGATTGGTTTGACGCTTCTAACCTGCCGGACTTACCTCCCCAATTAAGTCTTGCCTATATGCTCATTAATGCACACACGTTCCTTAAAAATTAGTTAAAAATATCTAATGTTTTTTTTAACTTATTCTGCTATGACATCCTCGATGATTTGCCAACACTGCTTTGACTCTGCATTATTTGGATTAGTAAAACCTGCAGCAACAATCAAAGCCTTCCATAAGGCCCAGCCTCGTGCGCGAGACCATATTGTTTTATCTAGAGAAAGCACCTCTTGAAAAATCTTTCTACTTTTCCCATGAAAAAAGGTCCAGTTAATCACAAGGTCACAGGCTGGATCACCAACAGCCAACTGACCAAAATCGATTACGGCTGAGAGTTTACCTTCTTGCATTAAAAGATTACCCGCACTGATATCGCCATGCACCCACACAGGTGGATATTCCCAAGAGCTTGCAAGAGCCTTTTCCCAAGTCCTTACTACTGCAGAAGCATTAATTTTATCTTTTAAAGAAACAATAGCCCGATGCACATCAGCACTATAAACCGACAACGATCCTCCTCGATAGAAATTATGTAGTCCAGGTAAAGGTCCTCCTGTTGTTTCAATTTTGTATAAAGCAGTTAAAAAATTTGCAAGATCAGTTGCCAATTCATTTAGGTCGTTTATTGAGGCAGTAGTAGCAGGTTCCCCTTCAAGCCATCGATAAATGGACCATTTCCAAGGGTAACCATATTCTGGGTTGCCCATCTCTAAGGGAATAGGGATAGGAAGAGGAAGGGATCTAGCTAATTTAGGTAACCACGTATGCTCCTTTTCCACCTGTAATTCATAATCGGCCGCACTTGGTAAACGGGCTAACATACTCTTGCCCAAATGAAAAGTTCGATTATCCCATCCACTCGATGCAACGGGCTCAACAGGTAGTTCTTTCCACTGAGGAAATTGAGAAGAAACTAATTTCTTAACAAGTGATTTGTCTATTGTTAGATTTTTCATATCCACAGATAGTATTTTTATTTCCAAAGTGAAAACTTTTTAGTCAATTCTGAAACTTTTTCCCAATCTCCCAAAAAAACTATTCCGTAATAGATTAAATCGGTCTCTTTAGTATTTTTTGTTTTTTCCAGTTGTTCTTGATAAGTCCCCACTGTCATTGTATCAATAAAATCCACAAATCTAACTCCTAATTCCAAAGCAGACTGTCTTAAGGAGCTAAGTTTATTGGAATTTTTTGCTTTTAAAATAATAAATGGCATCTCAGATATATAAGGATGGATATTTTCATCAGCATCAATATAGTCAGTTAAGAGCAAATCTTCTTTTCCTACTTCTGCACCAAAACCTATGCACATATGTGCTAAGGCATTCATAATAACTCCTGTTTCAATTTTTCCATTCATCACGGCTACTAATTTATTTTTAAACATATCACTCTCCTTCAAATTTCAAACCGGGCAAAACTACTTTTCCAATTTTTTTCTACAGAACTTAAAGCTGCATTTAAGTCTTTTTTCTGTAGCGCTTCTATGATGTGTTTATGTTCTTCATAAGAAAGCTCTGCATTGTTAATTTTATTGAAGTAATAGAGATCTAATCGCTTGAGCTTTCGTTTTATCTCAGAAATCATTTTTTCCAGTTCAGTATTCTCAGACAACTTCACATAAGTCGTATGAAAATCATAATCTGCATCTAAGGCCTTTAAACGATTGTTGACCTGCATTTGCTTTAAGAATTCTTCATTAGCTTGAATCATATTTTGAATATGAAATTCTGTTATTGATCCAAAAGCCTGGTTCAATGCTAATTTCTCTAAAGTCCAAACGATAGAATAAAGATGAAATGCATTATGAAAATCGATAGAACTTACAAAAGTAGATGAGTTGGGTTTTGTTTGAACTAACCCTTCTTCTTCTAATCTGAGCAGCGCTTCTCTGACTGGCGTTCGACTAACACCTAACTCAGCAGCTAATTCTTTATCCCTTAACTTCTCTTTTGGCGCTAAAGTACCTTCTAAAATCCAGTTGCGAATTTTAAGATAAGCTTCTTCTCTGACAAACTTTCTTTGAATCTTATTTTCCATAGCATTTTTTTTGATATGTAATATATCAGTTAAAATCTATTTCCATCAACATGGTATATTCAAATTAAGTTTTTAATAGAAAATATAACTAAAAATTTGTAAATTATGCGCCCTAATTAAAAAAGGAAAAAATATGACAGCAATATCTAACTCTAGAGCCCCTATATTTGTATCAGTAGAAAAATTGTTAAGGAACCGACTACATATTGGTTTAGGTGTGGCAAATGTGGATTTAACAGCGCGTGAAACCCATGCACGCACAAGAGTTTTTTTTAGCGAAGATTACACAGAAGCAGAACTTGTTTACACCAGAAAACATATCCAACATGGCTTACCAAAACATATTCAAGCAAATCAACTCAACCCTGGATGTTCGGCTGATTGGATTAGACACTCTCGAGTAAAGATATCTATGTTTCTATTAGAAGCACATGGAATAGACGAAGAGACTTTTGTACAATCAATTCCTGAATTTATTAATAAATGCATAGCATCAGTAAAACATCTAACTATTAGATTTGACTCTGAAAAAACATATCAGGGACCTTTGGGAAAAGCTCTTATCACATGTTGTAAAGAAAGGTTTCCCAATCTTAGAAGTTATTCATTAGTGTGCGGCTCTCTATAAAAAGCAGAGCAACTCTAAATAACACGAGTCTTCCAGCCGTTATTGGTCGGAAAAATTTCAAGAATACGGCAATTTGGAATTTGACGTATTGGTGGAATATCCAAGCAGTAACACAACTCAAGGAAGGCTCTACCGTGTCCTACGATAAGTGGGTGGATATGAAAACTTTGCGCTGCAAGAACCCCACGAAGAATCCTCTTTTGAAAGATACTTCTAGGCTCAATATTATTCCCAGGAGAATAGAAAGGGTCTTTTTCTTCTAATTCTTCCAGCACGTACATCTCTTCACTTGAAATTCCCTCGAAATCCCCCCAACTTCTCTCTTGCAAGTCATAGACAATATGCAATTCAGCGTCTTTATGTACCCGATGAAGTTCCTTTGCTGTTTCTAATGCTCGCTGTAAAGGACTCGTTACAATACATTCTATTTTTAATTTACGACTTCTTTCGGCAAGCAGTCTAGCTTGACGCTTTCCTTTCTCATTGAGCGGAATATCTCGTTGCCCTTGACAAAGCTTTTGACTATTCCAATCTGTTTCAGCATGCCTTACAAAGAAAAATGACTGCTTTAAAATAGAGTTCATAGACTCCATATATGATTAATTTAGCTTGACTGTTTCATCATATGATTGACGCACTCCCACTGCTAAAGCAGATGGGATTCTTGGATTCCAACAGAGACTGCCTCCGGATGAGGTCTTATATCTCCTAGCCCATGAGCTGACGCCCCAGCTCTCAATATATTAAAACAGGCGCTGCGATTCCTATCAAGCTTCGTTTTACATCCTTGGCATGTCCATACAAGATCTTTTAATTGCAAATCTTTATTGTACCAATCGCATAAACAGCAGGTTTTACTACTGGGAAAATAACGATCGCAAAAATGAAGAACCGTATCATACCCTTTCGATACATGTTTTAAGATCGAGAGAAATTCAGAAAAAGCATGGTCCAAAACTTTCCTGCCCCATAATTTAGCCATCTTTTTCATGTCCAAATCCTCAAAGCTCATGAGCTTATATCGGGAGGACAAAGTATGTGCCAGTTTGAAGAACCGGTCCTTTCTTCGATTGGCTATGGCTATATGCAGGCGGGCTAGATTTTTGCGGGCTTTTTTCCAATTGTTTGACCCTTTTCTTTTTTTGCTAAACAACCTTGATAGCTTCTTTAAGCCTACAAGGTCTTTTTGAAGATATTCGGGTGAATGGATATCCCTATTATCTGTAGCGGTCAAAATGGTGGAAAGGCCAAAATCATAGCCCACGATTTCACCCGATGTGGCTTTTTGGGGTTTTTCCTTTTCCTCTACAGAAAAACAGAGATAAAAATCTCCCAAGGCATCTCTTTTAAGGGTCAGCCTTTTTATGACGCCCTCTAAGGGACGGGACAGAAAAAATTTATAAACATGCCCACCTATTTTGACCTTATTGTCTCCAAGGTATTGAAATCCCGATTGTTTAAAGGTGATCGATCTATATTTTGCCCTTTTTTTAAATCGTGAAGGAGAAACTTTTTGTTGGTTTTTAAGGCCTTTGAAAAATAAAAGGTATCCTTTTTCTATACGCTCTGCAATCCCCTGAATTTGCTTGGCTGTTTAACTTTTTCCAATGTTGATACCGGGACAATCGTTTTAGTTTAGTGATATGCTTTTGAAGAGCGTAGAGATTGAGGAGTTTTTTCCATAATCGATAATAGCGCTTATGCAAAGAAAGGAGATGTGTATAAATTTCCCAAGACAGACCTAATTGATTGTGCAGTCTTCGGTTTTTTTTACTCTTATACAGTTTGTACTTTTAAAGGTCTTATTTTCCATATTCACTTTTAGGGCATTGTGAGAGGAAAGTTTATAGAATGGAAAAGAGATTTTTTTAAAGACGCTTTCAGCCCACCTTTAAAAAAATGGGCTTTCTCGCTTATTGTCGTAAGAAAAATTTTTGGGATTATATGAATAAAAAAATCCTGACTTTCGATAAAAAAGATATCGCATTCTTTTGCTTCATTTCGATTTTCATTTGGATCGGATTTGTCTGTTCCATTAGTTTCATGGAAGCTTGGTTAAAATTCAGAACGCCGAATTTATCTTTGGAAGTTGGATTAAGTGTAGGTCAGCTTGTATTTAAAGCTCTTAACAAAGTGGAATGGACCTTAGCAATATTTCTTACGATTTGCACTTTTTTAGTCAAAAAAAAGCTAAAAGTTGCCAACTCTATTTTCCTTTATTTACCCCTTTCAATTCTTATTATTCAGACATATTGGCTTCTACCTGCTTTGGGTGAAAGAGTAGAAGCAGTTTTACAAGGAATGAGTCTATCAAAATCTTTTATCCACTTTTATTATATCTTCTTAGAAGTCGCTAAAGTGATTTTTCTCTTTCTGTTAGGGATAAAGATGTTCAAAGACTTCAAGTTAAACTATGAAAGAAAAGATGAGAATTTTTTATAAAAAGATTTCATTTAAAAAAATTATTAACACTTTTTAACTCCACCTAGCAAACTCCATTTAAGAAAATGACTTCTATGTTATACTAGGCGCATGGAAGAAGAAAGAGTATCTAAATTGATGGCCCGTCGAGGCTTATGCTCCCGAAGGGAAGCTGAACAATATATAGCAGAGGGCCGTGTCCGTGTAAATGGCGCATTAGTCACTGCCCAGGGAGTAAAAGTACCTGTCGATTCTAAAATAATTTTAGACAGTAAGGGCTTGCAAAAAGTAACTATAGCCCTTAATAAGCCACTTGGTTTTGTTTCTAATCTCCCTCAAAAAAACTATCGGGAAGCTAAGGAATTGATTACACCTGAAAACCGCTTTGACAAAGGAGATCCCATTGATCCTGACTCATTGCATGTTGTAGGCAGGCTCGATATCAACTCAAAGGGATTATTGCTTTTTTCTTCAGATGGTCGAATCGCCAAAGAAATCATCGGCCCTGATTCCGAGGTAGAAAAAGAATATGTTGTGCGCTTCCAACATGCGGTTCCTGATAAAGCATTAGACAAGCTTCGCTTTGGACTTAAACTTGATAGCAAGCCTCTTAAACGTGCTACAGTAAAGCGCACCAATGATCGAACCCTGATTATCATACTCAGAGAAGGAAAAAAACGGCAAATAAGGCGTATGTGCGAACTTTTGGGGTTAACAATTAGCTCGTTAAAACGAGTACGTGTTGGTAATGTCCAATTAGACTCACTACCTGTAGGTCAGTGGATGGTAGTCTCTCCAAAGTTTCTTTAGATTTACAGTTCAATATTTTACTCGTATTTTTAAAAATTCTTCAATTCCTTACAATTCATTGTTTTTTTAATAAGAAAATTAATTATGAAATATTTATTTTTACTGCTTTTTCCTTTTGCGCTGATGAGTAAAGTTCATCAAGGATTCAACCAAAAAAATTCCTTTTTCTACTCAAATGTGGGAGGATACTACGCAGGTGAGGATATTAATGGTGTAGACATTGGATTGGGATATCGCCGTATTTATAAAGTATCTGCACTAGATATCAATATAGGAACTACCCTTGTTGGGATTAATGAGGGTAATATTGAAGGCATCATTCCCTTTTTTCAAGGAGCTTACCTAGCTTATCCACTAAAATGGAATGGTCCTTATTTAGGTGCAGGCATCACGGTTGTTCCATTATTCATGAACGGACTACCATTGCTAGCTAACTTTCCTTTGATCGTAGGTTATCAAACAGCTAGTAAAGAGCATCCTATGTTAATTCAATTACAAGGTAGTTTTTTTAGTGTTCCAGGGGCAACTCTTACTTTGGGAGTTGGGTTCTAATACAGATTAATCTACTCGACTCACACGAATAAGATGACCATCTGGATCTTCTATAATAAAAGTATGACCGAAAACATCCGTATAAAGCTCTTTCACGAATTTAATTTCAGGGTTCTTTTTCCATTTGTCAAAAAGCTGATCAACCTCTTCGTCTGATGAGAGTAAAATTCCAATCTCTGAAAATCTAGGAGTCTCTTTATCTGGAGTTGTTCCACCTGTCCATATGGCAAACAGCGCCTTTCCATTCTCACCTGCATCAAATGTTACATAGCGAGGACTCGTAAATACCGGATCTGCATTAAAAATCATCTTGTAGAAATTCGTGGAACGTTTGATATCAGACACGTAAACAAGTTGAAGGTTAGGTTTGGGATGTAGGGTCATCACATTCTCCTTTTTTTATGAAAATTTATGCTAAAACAACAAAATATAAAACATATTTATTGCTGAAAAAATGAAGAGGAAAAATCTTCAAGCAAGTTAAAAACTTTTGCTTTATGCTTTTTTCGTTCATTTTCCCATGAACAATTAATGCCTTCTCGATCCATTAAAGGTGATTTTGATAATAAGTTTTGCACAAAATTGATATAAGCCCATTCCTCTTTAGGAGGGGCTGGGCTTTTTTTTCTTCTTTGGTATTCCTCTTCCCACATTTGGGCAAATTCTCGATAAGTGGGAGGCTTACCCTGCATCCATCTCTCATTTAACCAATCAATACCAAAAGCAGTAAAATGAAAATGAGGGCCAATTAACCCTTTAAAAAAAACTCGCATTTCAAGGTCGTTTTTATAAGCACCCTTTAACATTAGTTCATTTTCATTTATGGGATAGATTTTCCCCTTTTGTGCGCAATATTCTTTTGGAAACTTAGGAGCTGCTAATCTTTGTCCTGTTTCTAAAAAATGTAAAATACGCATGATAACCGTCATTTTATTTCCTTTGTCAGATAGAGATAGATGAGCGGCTATTTCCTTTAATTCTTTCACATACAAAAATAGTAATGATTTTTTCATTTCAGTTAGTTGATTTTCCATTAATATGAATAAAATATTTAAATAAAGGACTATAATTACATACTTGTGTAACTGAAAAAAGAGCTTTTTTTTAAAAATACCCTTAACATTCCCTAGACTCTCTATATCCACTGAAAAAGATAGTGCTTCAATTGACAAAAAGGACTCAAGATAGGAGAAATGGATCTCTATTTTTATTAGGGAGGATTAAAAAAATGGCTGCTGCATCTAATAATTCTTCTTTTCCTTTTTTCGACTCTATCCATATGCGCCCACTTGATGGTACTATGGTAGAACTATCTGGAGAGGATTTAAAGACTGCTGAGAAAATTACAAAGGTTGTAAAAGAGTTTTCTGAAAAATTGAATTTAACTGAAAGCAGGGTTGTACTGTCTAATAATCCTGACTGGGCCAGTCTCTTTTCGTTTCTGCCGATACCTCTCAAGTGCTTTTCAGAAGAAACACAAGATAAAATTCATCAAGCAAACCGATTTCCTTTAAATAAGGAAACTAGAGAAGCTTTAGACAGAATAACTCTTAGAGAACGAAAAGTTTTCACTTCCTTTTCTGATGATGAACTTAAGTGGATAGTTGGTCATGAAATGGGACATATATATCTTTCAGAGCATTTCAAGATGCTGAAATCTAGCTCTATAGAAATTGATGGCAAAAGAGTTGCCAGTCTAAAACATGATCGAGCACAAGAGCGCGTTTGTGATTTCATTGCAACATATTTAACTTCTTCAAAAAGTGGAACTAGGGCTTTAGAAAAAGAAATAGTGAATAATCCAAATGTTAATGAAAACGAAGAGAATGACTATCCTTCTTTAGCAGAAAGAATTGAATATTTAACAAACTGGGGAAAAGACCCGAGACTTTCTGAATCTTTTACAGAAAATCTACTTTTAGACATTGGTGGAGAGGATTTTCAAGAAGCTGTTAAAATTTATCAAAAATATAATAGGTAAGCAGTATAAATAGATTTTGTGCCTTATCTTCACTCTAATGTTCCACAAGAACAGTATAGTATTCGAATAGCTGAAAATATTTCTGATCTTGTCATAACCCAAAACATTAAATTAGATATGATGTAAAATTTTTTCTTTAACTTTGTCATGGAGAAAAAATGAATACAGAAATAAGCTTAGATACAAAACTTTGGGCCCATAAAAATTTTTCAGGATTATCTCTTGGAGATTCGAGGCGTTCTCGGCGAGTGATTGACATTGCTCAAAAAATGGCGCAATTAATAGGTCTGAGCCGCCCCCTTCTCTCAGCTTTTCTTTAAATTAACAAGAAAATCATTTATAGTATCTATTCATAAAAACAGCTTAATAAATATGGATGTCTGCATTTTAAATACTCAGGAATTAATGCAAGCTCAGCTTGCTCAAGCTAAGTTAGAAAGTCATGGGATTTTATCTGAGTTGAGGACGAATGATGCAAGCGGGTTTCTACCTCATCTTAGATTCACACAAGGGATCCAACTTTATGTTTCTAAAGAGAACTTAGAGCAATCTATAGAATTATTAAAAGATTACTTTGAAAAAGACTCCCCTCAACATTAAGCGTATCATTTTTTCATATAAAATCTTCTCCAAGGTACCGGCGCTTTAGAAGCCTCTGTGGGTAAAATAGCAAACATGATCAGCAATAGAGCTAAGACCATATAATTTTGAAAAACAGGTGGTGGCGGTGGATCTGGCTGGATAAAAGCGCAAATAGCTAAAGCAAGTGCAGCAATAGTATTCATCAAATGGATTTTCCTAAGCCGATGTCTAAAAGAAAGAAAAGAAAAAAGGATAATCCAAGTTGCAGTTATAATGTTAAAAATCCAAAGAAAACTTGAGCTTTGAAAAATCCAACCACTAACTATTAAAAATCCCGCTATGAATAACTCAACGATTCTTGCCCACATGCTTTCGCCCTTTTTTTGTAAGTTCTAATCCAACTTCATGAGAAATTTTAGAGGGATATCCCCAGCAAGTTTTCCATAAAAGCTTAACGTCTTTTGATCGCTTCCACACTCTATAAAGGAAAATAATACAAGAGACAACTTCATCATATGCCAAAATGATTAATATAAGAGAAATAAGAGCTGTTACAAGGCAAAGAAAGCACCAAGCCTTAACAATAAAGCCTTGTGCTATTACAAGAATAATACTAACAATGCCTAAAGGAATTACATCTAATCCAAATATAATCACTAGCCAGGGGCGAAATTGCCAACGTCGGACAGAGCCAGCTAAAGCGAAAACAACATCTCCAAGGTAGGCCCATGCTCCCATTACCCCATCGGGAATCCGAAATATACGGCTCATCCAATGAGAAGTAGATGAGTTTAACACCTGCATTGACTGATCTCCAAATATGGGATCCCAGACAGAAGAAATAATCCCCCACTGATAAAGCCCGAGATAAACAGCAATCAAAAACGCAAATACCCCAACTATAGCAACGCGAAACCTTTGACTCCATTTAGAAGGGTTGTAGCTCCAAGGCTCAGGAGGTAATTCGTAATTTGGGCGTTTCATATTTTCTATATAAAAAAACGCTTGTTAAATAACAATTATAGGAAAAGCTTAGTTAGCCTGGAAAACATCCAGGCCCTTAACAGTTTCTTGTAGAGCTTCGCATAAAGTATCTTTAAGAAATATCACAAGATCCTTGTCCCCCTGGAGCTGACATCTCATTTCGTTTGAAAGCAAAGGGTTTTCTAAATAGGTTTCACATTGGGTGAGGAAATTTTGTTCCATGTAATTTGGATCATGTTCCTGCAGATAGAGAGCCAATCCAATAATTTCATCAATAAAGGAATTTTGCCATTTTGTTGATAATGTTCGATAAATAGCTACAACAAATGGAATATAAAAAGTCAGCTCTGAAGGTATATTTTCTCTAGTGTAGTAAAGAAAGGGCATATCATAAAAATAGTTCCTTATCGCTAAGAGTTCTTGTTTATGCAACAAGTTTTCTGACTCTTTATCAAGATAATTTGCCACTTTGCGAAATTTATCCCGGTGCATTTTAGGAATATGCGAACAGATCATTTGATGCGCCGTATCATGAACAAGGGTCTCTATGAGATGTGATATTTTCTGATTGTGGACACAAGACATAACAGGAATTCTTGTACAAGGAATGCTAATAGGCCTTTGATCATGACACCAGTCTTTAATCTTTTCCGAAAACCCAAAACAAGCTGATAAATCTTGCACATTATCACCAAAGTGCATCTTCAATAATCTATGGAATGTAAAAGGCATTAAATGAAGAAGGCACTCATCTTGGTGGTAACACATTCCTCTAAGAACAAAGGAGTTGAAATCTTGCATATTAGGTTTTTTAGAAAAGGAAATACGAAAAACAAGTTTTTCAAGTAGCGATTTATCTTTTATCTCAAAAAGAAGTCTTTGATAAACAGAAGTCGCATCAGACTTTAATATTCCTTGATAAAACTCTGAAAAAAACTTTTCTCCGATCTTAGATTCAAGATCTACAACCTCAACACTAACAATATCCTCAGGTTGTCGATAAGAAATTAATGTTGATAAAAGTGCAAGAGAGCAAAGTTCTCCATCTGTTAGTTTTCCAGAAAAATAACAAGCAAGGGCGTAGTCAAACCAATCACCCTTATTAAAAATCGAATGCGCTTGATTAAATTCTCGAAAAGCACAGCTTACCTCTTCTAAAGTCCCCATCATTTGCAACTGGCCTAATGTATGTATGCCAGCTACAATAAGCTCTTTTCGGTCTCTTTCCTTTACAGTAGAAAATAGAGGGGAAAGCTCTATATGATTTCTATCTTCCACTAGTTTAAATGCAATTTCTTCTTCATATTCTTCCCCTTCTGCATCAAGGTGAGAAATAAGAAAAGAAAAAGCTTTTTCCCTTTGCAAAAGATCCCCTGAATTAATACAAGAAGCCATAGTATTTAGCATTTGAACAAATCGTCTCAGCTTGCTTTCTTCTTGATTTTCTAATTTTTTAAGGGCGTATTGATATAGTTCGGCATCTTTCTCTAATAGAATAATTCTATTCTTTGGTAAATCAAAGACTAGGGCTTCATGATCTTTATAATGAAAAATAGAAGTACCTTCACCTCCATAGCAAAATAAGGTTGCTGTCAAGGCGAGAAGATAAATGAAAACTCTTTGTATTGCAGTCATTCAGTATATATTGTTTTTTTAGTGGGAAAACTTTATAGAAATTATAATTTTCACTCTATCAAAAGTTCTAAAGATTCTCTTCTTTTGGCAAGTTTTTGCGCAGGTAATGAAATGCAGTATTGTATTTATACCCTGAACGAGTAAATTCTAACTGAAAGCCTATTTTTTGATAAAACTCAGATGCTTGAAAGCTCATAGTCTCAACAAAAGCAAAAGGACATTGGTTTTCTTTTCCATATTGAAAAGCTTTTTCCATTAACTTTGTTCCAATTCCTTGACCTCGATGCCCATCTTCAACATAGACATATTTTATATGTAAAGCGCCCCAAAAAAGATCAACTACGACTGCGCCAGCAAAGTTTCCTTGAGCATTTGCTACAAAGGCCACAGAATCATGTATTTCATTATACCCAGTCATGGATATGGCATGACGAGCAAAGCCTTCATAGATTTTCTTTTTTAAGTCTTCACTTAAAGGTAGCTGTTTTATCTCTGTTATCATGCTTGTCTCTCAAAGGTAAGAAAATAAAAGTAATATAGAGACTTTAGCATTTTAAAAGGGAAAAATTGATTTGATAGTTTTTTTTATCAATTTATTATCAACTATTTTTGAGATGAAATTTCTTATAACCATATTAGCTATTTTGATTTTCAGCACTAAGCCAAAACTTTTTGCTGAAGAAGAAACTCTTACTTTTTATTATGAAGTAGCTAAAGAAACTTGCCATGATATTTTCTCTATTAGAACAGAAATGGATAGAATCAATAAATGGAAAATTCCATCCAATTTCAACAAAAATACATCGACCAGATGCCCTTTTAAGAAATAATGATAAACCTAGTGCTATTGGAAACTTAAGAAAAAGCCCGCTAGTAGTGGGCTTTTTCTACCCATAAATTTTTAGATAGGAAGAAAAAACTTTGAACCATCCACAACAAAAACATTTGGAATATACTCACACATTGTTTCAGCATCTTTTTTAAATATAGCCCACTCTCTTTCTAAAATTGGATAAGGCTGTTCTTTTACAAATGCATGAGCCCCTTCTTTAAATTTGATTCCAATGGCCAACTTTGGCTGAATAATTCCCTGTTCTTCTGCAATCTTGTTCATTTTTTCTACACATTCTGCATAAGTAGTTTGATCCATTGGTCCTAGATTAGCTACGGCGTTTTCTTCAAGTTCATTAATAGTTCATAAATATCTCGGGTCACAATAGAAAGTTCCTTCTGAAAATGGGTTTGCTGCGCTGGACATAAGTTTTTCACCTTTGAAAATTTATTAGTGTGGAAAATCTACTTATGTTGAAAATTAAATTAAAGAAAAAAATTTAATATCATTTATTTAAAAAAGTCTAAAGTTGCCTTCCAAGCTTTCTTATTTGCCTCTTGGTTACCCTCTGGAGTTCCTCCTAATCGACACCAAAACTTTCCAACTGGATGGTATACAGGACCTTCATAGGGAGCTATAATACCATGACCTGCATTCGGATATATCAAAAGCTCTTTTTGGATGGTGGATTTTTTCTGATGCAATCGATCTATAATTAGTTTCCCATATAGCCCTGACGGCCAAATTTTATCTTGTTCCCCGGCTATAATCAGAATAGGGCAAG
Source organism: Chlamydiae bacterium CG10_big_fil_rev_8_21_14_0_10_35_9 (assembly GCA_002773835.1). Taxonomy (GTDB): domain Bacteria; phylum Chlamydiota; class Chlamydiia; order Chlamydiales; family SM23-39; genus 21-14-0-10-35-9. The sequence goes on from PFAC01000018.1 coordinate 35,436, forward strand.
AGATATTTTCTACAGGAATAGCAGCTTTTTCTAAGATATTATTTTTATGACGGATCATAAAAAGATCTACAATATCATAAGGGTCTTCTTCTGAATTAGAATGATATGGAATAATTCCTTCTTTGCTAGCTAAAAAAAGATCCTCAGCTTCTGACAAATCTTGATAAGAGCTCATAACTCCCTGTAAATAAGGGGAAATTGGAGCATTGTTAAAAGTCCAAGCAGGTTTATTTGGATAAGGGAATCCTCCGCAAGCTGCGCTGCATGGAACAAAAGCTACAATCCCATCAATTATATCAGGGAAAAGAGACCCTAATATGAGAGCTAACTCCCCTCCTCTAGAATACCCCAAAAGATTTAGAGAGTAAGGATCAAACCTGCTTCTTAACCAATTGATTGCTTTTTGAAAATACTCCAAGGGAATATTTTCAAGATAAGAAGGTAAGCCTTCTTCTCCAAAATATCCTAAGCCCAAAACAATATAACTGTGAGATGCTATATATTCTGATAAAGCTTCAGCAACTCCTCCATCTGATCCGGGAAGGACTATAATAGCTGTTGGCTTTTTGATCTGATCGGGATAAAAGAGAACCCCTTTTAAACCTTCTTTCTCAACAAGTTCTTTATTCATAAGCTTAGATTTACCAATTTATTCTCTCATTATAAATAACTATGACAAAAACTGTATAAAGAGCCTAAGAATTCTTAACCCCACAAAAAAGGAAATAATGCATACAATAACGCTAAGCGCTGCATAAAAGATTGCTGTAAAATGAGAGCCTTTTTCATAAAGCAGGCCAAATTCTAAAGCAAATGCAGAAAAAGTGGTGAAGCCACCTAAAAACCCTTGAATGAGAAAGTGTCTCATATTAATAGAGACATTTCCATAAAAGGCCATCGCTTCAGTCAACAGACCTATTAAAAAACATCCTAATATATTAACCAGAAATACTTTGAAAGGAACAGATAGAACAAAAGACGGCAATATTCGCATTATTCCAACACGAGCCATTGCCCCTAAAGCGCCTCCAAGTCCAATCCAAATATATGAGCTAGCCATTTCATTAGTTTTTAATTTTCTATAAACTATGCCTGAAGCTCTTTTATCAAAGCAATATTGAAGACGCTTAATCTTTTACATTAAACTTTACCTCATCCTTTCTAAAAATTCTTTCTTAGCAACATCAAACTGCTCTTGAGAGGAAACTTCTTCGATTTCATATCCCATTTGGTTCAATCGTTTAGCTAACTCTGTAAATTCATCATAATTTTCAATTAACTTTCCGCCTCCATCGCAATAAAGCCAGTCAAGCAATTTTTCTGCATGAGTCCTATTTCCAAGATGATTATAATTTTTCATCCAGTAGTCAAACTTCTGCTCTGCTCTTTGCAGTCTCTCTTGA
>PFAC01000026.1:0-19697 GCA_002773835.1 Chlamydiae bacterium CG10_big_fil_rev_8_21_14_0_10_35_9
CTTTAAAAGGTGTATCAATAAAAAATCTATTATGAGGCATAAGGACTCAAAAAAGTATGGGGTCTACATAGTTTTTGTATTATAGCATTTGATAGGTTTTGTTTTTTCGAATTTTTTACAAAATCATCTAAAGATAAAAAAGCAATAGCACTTTTTCTTAAATAGTACTTTTTGGGGAGAGGATTGGAAGTAAAATTAATTACCAATTTAAAGCGATAATCATCTCGTAGCATTTGTTTTTTTGATGTGTATGTCAAGATCTCATCGACATAAGAAAACAAATCTTTATTTAAAGATACAGGAAGCATAATAACTAAATACTCTTTTTGATAAATAGCTCTTATAGTTTTAAGAGCTTCTTCATCATAATTTTCCTCAATAATAACTAAAAGACAGTCATGTCGATATTCTTTAAATACAGTTTTTGGCGTTTGCTGTTTCCAACGATTGTGCTGCCAAAGCCACTGACCGGGAGTTTCTAAAACTTTTTTTTCCAAGATTTTTAATGCCTTGTCCATCATTCGCTTGACTTCAAAATCTAAGGAGTTATCTAGGTGAGGGTATATGGGATCCGAATAAGTAATCTCATAAAATCCTTTTTTTCTTAGTGTTGTAGCTACAATTATTGGGCTCTTTGTCTTGTAGGAGAGTAACGCTGGGGCAGTAGAGTTAAAGGCAGGTCTTCCTAAGAAAGGAAACATATAATCACTTTCAGGCATGGCTTGATCTCCGACAATACCCATAAATTTACCTTGCTTTAAGGCTCTCAGTCCTTCTTTCAAAGCATTTTTAGGGCAGACAATCTTACCACCATTTTTCTCCCTTATCTTTACTACCCACCGATACAGGAACTTATTTTTAATAGGTTTCCCAATGGCAACTCCTTTCATGTTAATATTCCCATCTAAAAAGAGTGTTTCCCAGTTAGCAAGATGGCCACAAAAAAAGATGATTCCCTGTTTTTTATTATAGAGTCTGTAGGCAGTTTCAGGGTTATTACACCTTATATACTTTGATAAGTCTTTAGCTCTGTCAAATTTAGCATATTCCAAACAGTTGATAGCAAGGTTTTGAAAGGATTGTTTGGCATATTTTTTTATAGAAGCATTTCCTAGGTGTAAATCTTTGGCTAAAGCAAGATTGCTAAGCGCTCTTTTTCGATACTCGGTGAGTAGGAAAAAGGAAATACCACCTACTATTTTTCCCATAAAATGAAGAACTTTTAAAGGTAAAAAGCTAAGAGGGAAAGTAACAGACCTTATGAAAAAATAAGCGAGATAGTCTTTTTTTTTCATGAAAAAAGAATCTCCATCACCTTTTCAAGCTGCAAATTATAATCTAGGTGTTCTACTGTTTTTCTAATAGTGTGAGCAAGCAGCTTTGTTTTTTGCTTATGCGAGATACTATACTCCAAGGCCGAACTTAAAGTAGCTATATCTTGCACGTTTTCTAAAACCAGGCCAGATGAAGAATTAATTACTTCACTTGCTCCATTATCTTTTGAAGTTATCACAAAAAGACCCATCGCCAAAGCTTCCACTGTTACATTAGCAAATGGATCATAAAAGGAAGGTAAAATAAGTGCATCTGATACTTGATAAAATGGTGTAATATTATTTTGAGGTCCAAAAAAAGACACTTTTTCTGAAAGGCCAAGCTCATTGGCCAATTTCTGATAATAAACAGACTTCTTATCTTTGCCGACAACTAACAAATGAAATGGCTTTTCTTTTATTTTTGACATGGCCTGCAGTATTTGTGTTAAGCCTTTTCTAGCATATCCATTACCAATAAAAAGGAAGGTAAAGTCCTTTTTCTTATAATTGCAACTTTGTAAAAGAGGGCGAGAAAGAGAAAAGCTTTTTTCAAAAGCAAGTTGCATCTCGCTATACTCTACTCCATTGTGAATTACATGAATCTTGGCTGGATCTACATTGTAATATTTTAAAACTTCATTTTTAACGAGAAAGGAGTTTACTAATAGTTTTTGTAAAAAAGGGGATTCGAAGGCTGTTTTTTCTATATCTAAAACTAGGCGGTGCAAGGGGTTAATGGGAAAGGAAAAAGCCTTAAAAAAAGACTCTTGGTTTTTTCTTCTTTCCAAGTAGGCTTTATGTACTCCATTCCCTGCACGAATATGTGTTTGGTATCTATTCCTATCCATCCCGAAAATAATTTGACTTGAATCATTTGCTATTTGGTTTTTACAAAAATTATCGAAAGCCTGAATTTTGTAAAAGGAAGGTAATAATTTATTTTGCGGATAAGATTTAATAGAAAAATGAGCGTGATAAATGGGAGTCGGGTTTGTCGTTAGAATAGTTACTGGATGCCCTTTTCTATAGAGTGCTTCCGCAATTTTCCAGGCATTTTTTTCCAGGCCTCCTTTACGGTTTATGTTGCTCTTTAGAAGGACTACTTTTTTCATTTTTAACAGTAAAAGCTGAGTTTTTAGGTAAAACTTCTATTGTATTAGTTTGAAGTTCGATGTTCAGTGCTAATTTTTCGTTCTCTCGAAGATATAGCCTGAACCGATTCATATAGTTCCTAAAGCGATTTCTCAAATATTCTTCTCTTAAATGAGGCTGCAGTTGATTGACCTCTTCTCTTTCTTGAGCAAGCACTTTAGAGACATACCTGTTTTCCAGTTCATAGGGATAGACAAACTGTACATTCCAAAGTAAGTTTTTCCTTTCAGACCTTGGGCTGACTACAGCTACAAGTTCTATTCGATCCTTGACTATGTCTAAAAATAACTTACTTACTCCTTTTGCATAAAGGGGAGCGGTGATCACTTTAATGCCATTACTCTTTTCAACAAAACCATTTACAGAAAGAGAAAAGGTATCTGGATTAATCGTTTCACTATATTGCTGCGGGTAAAAAATATCTATAGGGATAGGTTTTTCAATAGGTAAAAAGTCAGTTTTAAGGAAGTCAATTCTTAAATTCTTGGCATGTAAATCGTCAATAAAAAGAGGTTTTTCGGAAAGAGAGGGAATATAAACTTTTTTCCACTTTTCAGGAACAAAATAACTGATTTCTTCCAGTTGACTTGGTTTTTTCTTGGCACTAAGTAAATCTAGGTCATCTTTTGTAATTTCATTCAAGTTAAAGGTCAGCTTGACACCTGTTGTCTTAAGCCTTTTTACCATCTCTTCCGGTCCTTTGACTGATAAGCGCAACCTGTAAGGGAAGATGTCATTAAATTGGTACCCTCTAGGAGCCTCACCAATAGGTTCTGTAATGACAATAGGGATCTGTTCTTTGACCAACTTACTGATTCTTAATATAATATCAGTCTCATGGATCTTCTTAAAAGCTCTTGATAGGTCAATATCGGGGTTTTTACATACTATATTTTTCTTCCCAACAGTAGTTACCCATTCACCTTCTTTATGCTTAGCATCTATGACAACCTCAATATCTCCTGAGGAGAGCTGATCAACCATGCTCTTGTTTCCTGTAATGGAAACTGGTATTTTTCTATTTAAGATGCCATCTGTTTGTAAACCTTCTACTGTTTTTCCTTCAGGGATGTTTAAAATACGAATAGCAACATCATTGATAGTTTTATTAACGGTTAATGAATGGTTGACTACCATCCAAATAATCATAGCCAATATCAAAGCAACAAGCTTTCTTTGCCAGTTTTCAATAAAAATTCTTTTTAATAAGGTTCTCATTGCTTAAGCCACTCTCGAAAGTTAAATTTAGGTTGTAGCTTCATCCTAGATGGAGGATTAAATATACTTCTCACAATTCCTTTGAATCGGTCTATTTTTACCCCTCTTGTCATGATTCCTTCCCTGGCAATTGATACTTTTCCTGTTTCTTCAGAAATAACAATTACGAGAGAATCCGTTAAATGGCTGAGGCCAAGTCCTGCTCTATGTCTTGTTCCCATGGATTTTGCTAATTGTGAGGTGTCTTCAGCAAGGGGAAGAATAACAGCAGCTGCAAGCATCGTTCTATCTCTTACGATGACAGCTCCATCATGTAAAGGGGTAGTTGTGGCGAAAACACTTTCTAAAAGCTCAGAAGAAAAGTCTGCGTTAAGTAAAACAGCTTTTTGTGCATATTCATCTAAGTTGTCTTCATTTTCGATGGCAATTAATGCTCCGATCCTCTTTTCAGCTAGTCGGTAAGTGGAATTGGCAAGCTGATCTAAAAACTTATCGAACTCGGTTATTTCTTTATATCTTCTGCCTTTTAAGCTTAGTTTAGCTAAAGCAACTCGCAGTTCAGGTTGAAATATAATAAGCAAGCCGATAACGGCAACATTGCCCAGAAGTACCATAATTTTATGCAGCACAGGTAGACGAAGCCATGTAGAAGCTGCAAAAATTAAAAGAAAGGCAAAAACTCCCCAAACCAGGTCCATGGATTTAGTGTTCCAAAAAAAGGACAGCAGGTAATTGAGGATAATCGCAATGATCATCACTTCAATAAAAGGAGTTAGTGATTGTAAAAAAGCCATATTTCCCTATCCTGGGAAGGAGAAAACATCTATTAAGTCTCTATGTTCAGAAATATCGTGTACACGAATGATGTCAGCTCCCCCCACTAGGGCTATTGTATTCATAGCAATAGTTGCTGGCAATAGATCTATTGGATTTTTTTTAAGAATTTTTTTCATGAATGATTTACGAGAAAGGCCAATTAAAATTTTGTAACCTAGTTCCTTAAAAGAAGGGATAGATTTTATAAGTTCTAGATTATCTTTAACACTTTTACCAAAACCAATGCCAGGATCTAAAATAATATTCTCAGGTTTTACATTTTCTTCTAAAAGCTTATCAGCTGATTTTTGAAACCAATTTCTTATATGAGCTACCACTCCTTCAGGGTAGAGAGTATTATTTTGCATTGTTTGAGGAGTGCTTCTCATGTGCATAACGCAAACTTGAACGTCATAGTCTGCGGCGAGCGATCGCATTTTTGGATGCGAAAAACCGGTTACATCGTTAAGCATACTGGCTCCGTGCTTTAGAGCAAATTCAGCGACTTCAGGTTTACTGGTGTCTATAGAAAATTTTACAGGAAGGTGCTTTATCTCCTGAATAATTGGCGCTACTCTTTTTAACTCTTCTTCACAGGATATGCCTAATGATCCGGGTCTCGTAGACTCTCCTCCAATATCAATGATATCGACTCCGGATGCAATCATGAAATTGGCTTGATTTAATGCAGCTTCAATGTTAAAAAAATTTCCTCCATCAAAAAAAGAGTCTGGCGTAACGTTCAGGATTCCCATTAAAAGAGGTTTTTGCATAAAGACCTTTAGAGTAAAAGTAGAAGCAATGATGGCGGTTTTATTTTTTTCACTCAACGAGAAAACAATGAGTATTGCACTTCCACCTATCAATGAATATTTTCAAACTTCCGTAGTTTTTTTAACAGAATTCTTGAGGCATGCAGGAGAGATTTTCCAAGTAATTTCTGAGGTATTTGAAATGCTAGGGGATTTTTTTAAAATAGTTATGGAATGTTTTAGAGATTTTTTACCTTAAATGCCAATGCGAACGTCTTGTCCTGTTGCGTATCTTAATTGATAATAGGAAAGAAGTAAGGAGTAACTGGCTTTATTTAGCTCGTTTCTCGCTTGAGCTAAAGAATTGGCTGTCTCTCTAAAATCAATAGGGGGGATTTTTCCAAAATCTAATTTGTCTTTAGCCTCGGCCATGGCTTGTTCTGCTAGTAAAACAGCTTCATGAGCACTAAGATAGGAGAATAAAGACTCTTCCATCTTATATAAGATGTTACGAATATCCAACTCTATGACCTCACTTGCATATTGATATTGCAAGGCTGTAGATACTTTTTTAGCCTTAGCTTCTTTAATTTTGTTTTCTCTTAAAAGGCTGTCAAAAATTGTCCAGGAAAGTTTAATGCCACCTTGCCATTGATAAGGCTCGTTAAAAAAACTTTTTTCACCAAGATAGCCTCCGTTATAGGTATAGTCAAAAAAACCTGAAACTTCTGGAAGGTACTTTCCTTTTTTCTTTTTTATAAGTTCATCAGCTATTGCTATCTGGATTTGCTGCTCTTTTAAGTCGGGGCGGTTTTTCAAAGCCAGTTCTATATACTTTTCCACTTCCTTTTCCGAGTATAAAATAAGCCTTTTGCTTTCTTCTAAACTGTCTATTTTTTTTAGTAGTTGTTCTGTTGAAAAGTATTGATTGTACTGATAGGCAAACCCTTCTTGGATAGCCTCCAGCTTTGTTTTGATATCTGGAATGGAAAAAATGGGAAGGTCTTCCTCATTTATACTTAAAATTTTTTCAAAGTAGGGCTCTATGCCTAGTGCCTGCATAAGGGCATTTCTGGCATTTTGATAATTTTTCAAAGTAGAGTAATATTTAGTGATAGCATTGGCCACAGATACTTTGCTTTGGTTTACTTGATAGGAAGTAGAATTTCCAACTTGGAGTTGTTTTTGCTCTAAGCTCATGGCATTTGTCAAATAAGAAATATTTTCTTTTTGAATGTTCAGGTCAATTTTATATAAAACAACTGAATAATAATTTGCCCTGACTTGAAGAAGTAAATCATTGTAAGAGTTTTCCTTAAACAGCTTGCTACTTTCCACTTCAAGTTTTTTAGAAGTCAAATTGTATATTAGGTCTGTTGAAAACAAAGGTTGGGTAAGTTCCAATATGCTGCTGTATTGGTTTTTAACTAATGTAAAAGCACCCGTTAAATAATTTTCCGCAAGAAGGGGCTTCTGTCCTCTTAAATAGGTAGCTTCGTATTGAACTTTGGGCAGCCACCTGGAAACAGCTTGGCTTTTTCGATAATCTGCCTGTTTAACACCTTCATTAGCAATTAAATAAGGCTTATTATTTCTAAATGCTATCTCTTCTGCTGTTTTTAAATCTAGACTTCCCAAAGATAAAAGATCATTAGGATCAACAGCAAAAACAGATGTAATGAAAAATAGAAAAATAACTTCTTTTTTCATTTTCTTCCCCCCAATATTGTATATAATTGTGATAGAATTAATTGACAATATTGACATTTAAAAAATATCTTGCGAGTCTCTCAAGAGGTTTAAATCAAGGTGGTTGCTATGGATCCTTTGACCCTATCAAGGATACAATTTGCTCTTAACGTTTCTTTTCATTATCTATTTCCTCCTATTAGTATTGGGCTGGGATTGATGCTGGTTATCATGGAGGGGATGTATTTAAAAACGAAAGATGAAAAATACAAGATACTTACCCAATTCTGGATCAAAATTTTTGCCTTAGTCTTTGCTATTGGAGTGGCAACCGGTATCGTGCAGACATTTGCCTTTGGGACTAATTGGGCGAGGTACTCTAAATTTGTAGGGGACGTATTTGGATCAGCCTTAGCAGCCGAAGGTATTTTTGCTTTTTTCTTAGAAGCCGGGTTTTTAGGTATTTTATTATTTGGCTGGGACAAGGTAAGTCAAAAAGTTCATTACTTTGCCACTATTTGTGTCTGTTTGGGGGCTCATTTTAGTGCAGTATGGATTGTAGCGGCCAATTCCTGGATGCAGACCCCAGCAGGTTTTACAGTGGAAGGAGAAGGAGAAAATGCCAGAGCCATTATTTCCAGCTTTTGGGAAATGATCATCAACCATTCAACGCTAGATCGGCTAGCTCATGTTATTTTAGCTTGCTGGATTACAGGTGCATTTTTTGTGATGAGTGTGGCTGCTTATTATTTAATTAAGAAAATACATGTTCCTCTTGCCGACACTATGATGAAGTTAGGGTTGGTAATTGCAGGAATAACTCTTCTTTTACAATTAGTGTCTGGGGATTCTAGCGCAAGGCTAGTAGCTAAACATCAACCAGCAAAGCTTGCTGCATTTGAAGGGATTTTTACCACAGAACCTTACACCCCAATTTCTGTAGTAGGATGGGTAGACAAAGCAAAGGAAAAAGTGTATTCCATAAAGATTCCTGCAGGTCTATCACTGCTTACATATAGAAATCCAGAAACACCTGTTACCGGACTAGACAAGTTTGATAAAAAAGATTGGCCCAATGTGTCAGTGGTATTTCAAACGTATCATTTAATGGTGGCAATTTGGGGAATTATGTTTTTACTGGCAGTTGCTGGATTTTATCTTTGGAGAAAAAAGCGTTTAGACGATGCTCGTTGGTATCTATGGTCTATGGTTTTTGCAGTAATTTTACCCCATATTGCTCAGCAATCAGGCTGGATCTCAGCTGAAATGGGGAGGCAGCCTTGGATTGTATACAATATTTTGCGTACATCTGAGGGGGTCTCTAAAAACATTGTAACCTCCCAGGTGCTTAGCTCTTTAATTATGTTCATTTTTATCTATGGACTGTTATTTGCTCTTTTTATTTTCCTTTTAGATAGAAAGATTAAGCATGGCCCGGTCAGCTTTGAAGAAAAGCCAGATACGGCAGAAGTATATAGTGATATTTATAAAGCAAGTGAGGAACACTGATATGGAAGGTTCAATTTGGGAAGTTCTTTGGTATTTTGTCATAGGCACATCTATTGTCATGTATACCATTTTAGATGGTTTCGATTTGGGAGTTGGTATTTTACATCTATTTGGAAAATCAGATCAGGACAGAAGAATTTTTCTTAACGCTATAGGACCTGTATGGGATGGTAATGAAGTTTGGCTTGTTGTAATTATCGGTGGGCTTTTCGCTGGATTTCCAGGGGCGTATGCCAGTTTATTTTCTGGCTTTTACTCTTTGTTTATGATTTTTATTGCAGTTATTATTTTGAGGGCTGTAGCAATAGAGTTTAGAAGTAAAAGAGAAGGTAAGGCATGGAGGCTTTTCTGGGATATTGTTTTCTCTTTTGCCAGCATCTGTTTTGCTTTCACTTTAGGGCTTACTTTTGGAAATATTTTACAAGGAATCCCTTTAAACTCATCGTTTGAGTATGAGGGCGCATTTTCACATTTTTTTAGGCCTTATCCTGTACTTATCGGCTTTACCGCTATTGCCATTTTATCTATGCATGGTGCTACTTTTTTATTTATGAAAACGGAAGGAGAACTCCATAAAAATTTAAAACGATGGGTTATGCCTACTATTATTGTCTTTGCTGTTTTATATATTTTAACAACGATTACAACAATTAACTACTTACCTTATATGACACAAAATTTAAAAGAATATCCTATTTTGTTTGTTTTCCCTGCCATTGCCCTTTTAGCTATTGCGTCTATTCCGCTATTTGTAAAAAGAGACAGGGATGGATATGCTTTTATAGCATCCAGTCTGGCTATAACTTTTCTTCTTGTAACAGCGTTTTCAGGTATTTATCCTAATTTAATTCGATCAAGCATTAATCCTGTAGAAAACAGTGTGACTCTTATGAATTCATCTTCAAGTGACTTTACTTTAAAAATACTGTTAACAATTGCTGCCATTGGGGTTCCCTTGGTGCTATCTTATGGAATTTGGGTATACCATATTTTTAGAGGTAAAGTAACTCTAGACCATACTAGCTATTAAAAGCGGCTTCCTTTTTACACAAAGGAAAACCAACCACAGCTTTATAGCAGGCAAGTAAATGTTTAACCCCGTTCAAAGCTCGGTGAGGCTTTGATTCGGGGGGAATTTTTTGATAAGTTGCAATCGAGTCTTTAGAAAGTCCTATTTCCCAAGGGAAAAGCTGCTTGCTGTCAGCTGATTTTGGCATAACACTTGCCCAATGCATTGAAGCTAAATCAAGCCAGTGATAAGGCCACATTAAGATTTCTTGCTCATCAGGGGAAATAATTTGCGAGAAAAATATCCTATCAAAAGAAGGGTTTTGGCAAATAAAAACAGCTTTTTCTCGATTAATTCCTAATGTTTTAAAGAGAGTCCTTATTTCATTGGCAACTGTTTCTATATTTTTACCTTTTTGAACCTCTTCATAAGTGAACCCGGTAACCTTTAAACTACCTAGATCACTTTTTTGCCACTTTTCAAATGGTTGTTTTATGATAGAGTCGAAAGTTTTTAAGGTGCTTCCATTAATTAAATCAACAACCATAAAGGCAATTTCTAAAATAGAATGCTCTTTATAGTTTAATCCATTGGTTTCAGTATCTAAAAAAACTCCAAACAAGGCATCCCTCCAGATCGTTCTTAAAAATTTGAACATAGCAATCATTTACAGATAACGCAAGTTTTAGCTTGAAAAGAAGTTTCTTTTTGTTAATTTAAAATTATTTTTATAGAGGTTGGGTATGGAAGTAGATATCGGAATTACTAAAACAGCTAGAAAAAAGATTGCAGATAAGTTGGCAATTTTCTTGGCTGATACATATGCATTATATTTAAAAACACAAAATTTTCATTGGAATGTAGCAGGTCCGGAGTTTTTTTCTCTGCATTTGCTTTTTGAAAAGCAATATGATGACATGGCAGAAGCGGTAGATGAAATTGCAGAGAGAATTAGAGCTTTGGGATTTTATGCACCCGGGTCATTTACAGCACTTAAAAAGCTGACAAAAATCACTGAGGAGAACAAGGTTGTTTCTTCCAAGGAAATGCTAAAAAGATTGATTAAATCCCATGAATACATAGCTAAAGTAGGGAAGCCTCTCATCAGGTTTACCCAGGAAAGTTATGATGATATAACCTCAGATATGATTATTAAAAGGCTGCATTTCCATGAAAAGGCTGCATGGATGTTAAGGGCTCATCTAGAGAAATTAAAATAATTTCTAACATCTATTGGAAAAGTAATTTTTGTGCTATGATCATGCGGAATTATAAATTAAGTCTGATTATGAACTTGCCTCCACAAAAATTTAGAGAAATAGTTTTTCAAATACTTTATGCCTTTGATTTTACAGACCTTATAGAGGACGAGATCCTAGAAATGGTCATGAAACTTTGTAAAATTTCAAAAAAAAATGCGAAGGCATGTTATGAAAAGTGCTTAATTATTTTTGAAAAGTTGCAAGAGATTGATCCAATTATTGCTGGTTCATCTCCCAGTTATGAATTTCAAAGAATTTCTAGTGTGGAAAAAAATATTTTAAGACTTACACTTTTTGAAATGCTTTTTGACGAAGATATGCCTGAAAAAGTTTGTATATCAGAAGGAATTCGTCTAGCTAAAAAGTTCTCAACTACGGAAAGTACAGCATTTGTCAATGCTGTTTTAGATAATATCTACAAAACGAGACTTGCCGTTGCCCATTAAAATTGCCTCGGGTAAGCCCTTAAAAGAGATTTCTACTTTACAAATTGGAGGGGCTGCGAGGTTTTTTACCGTTGTAAAAACTTCTCATGAGGCTGTAAAAGCTCTCCTTTTTTCTAAAAAGTACAAGGTTCCTTTTTTAGTTGTAGGAAAGGGATCTAATTGCTTATTTGATGATAGAGGGTTTAACGGTCTTGTTATCTTAAACAAAATAGACTATTGCGACCTATCTTCTAATATTGCCAAAGTAGGCTCTGGATTTAGTTTTTCTTTGTTAGGGTCAAGGGTGTCTAAAAAGGGATTAACGGGTTTGGAGTTTGCCAGTGGTATTCCTGCGACCGTTGGTGGGGCTGTTTTTATGAATGCAGGAGCAAATGGACAAGAGACATTTGATGTGTTAAAAACAGTAACTTTTTTAACTGAGGAAGGAAAGCTTATGCAACTTTCCAAAAATGAGCTGCAATATTCCTACAGATTTTCTTCTTTTCAAAAAATGAAAGGGATGATTATTGAGGCAACATTTGAACTTAGTAGATCTTTACAAGCAAAAGACATGCAAAATACTATTATTTCCTACAGAATGAAGACGCAGCCCTACAATGAAAAGAGTGCAGGATGTATTTTTCGAAATCCTAATGATACTTCAGCAGCACAATTAATAGATCAATCAAACCTTAAAGGAATGGCAGTAGGGGATGCTTGTGTATCACTTAAACATGCCAATTTCCTCATTAATAAAAATAATGCTTCTGCTAAAGATATGAAAATATTGATTGAAAAAGTCAAAAAACAGGTAGAAGAAAAAACAGGTATAAAACTTCAGGAAGAAATACGCTTTATTCCCTATGAATGATTTTAGAGCTGATTTACATACCCATAGTCTTTGTTCTGATGGTTCTTTGAACCCTACAGAGGTCTTGCAACTTGCTAAACAAGTAGGCTTAAAAGGAATATCCATTACTGACCACGATACACTGGAAGCTTATGATTCCAATTTGTTAGAAGAGGCTAAAAGGTTGGATATCTTATTGCTTCCAGGAGCTGAGTTATCTTCTCAGTTAGGAAATGTCAATCTTCATATCTTGGCATATGGACGAGGCCTTTTAAATGATAGTTTTAAAAGTTTTTTAAAGGAAATCCAGCATCAGCGCATAGAAAGAAACCAGATGATCTTAGAAAAGCTTAATCAAAATGGGATAGAGATATCCGAAAAAGAGCTGAAAGAATTTGCCCAAAAAGAACTTCCTCATAAAAGTAAAATAATTGGAAGACCCCATATTGCCTTGTTAATGCTTAAAAAAGGGTATGTAACAACTATTCAGGAAGCTTTTAATAAATATATTAAAGATGATGCGCCATGTTATGCAAAAGGAGCAAAATTCAACCCAGAAACGATTATTGATCATGTACATAAATCAAAAGGGGTAGCTATCATTGCTCATCCCCATTTTTATAAAAGCCGCTCTTTTATTGATAAGCTTCTTAATCTCCCATTTGATGGTATTGAATGTTACTATTCTAAAATTGACCCTTTTTATGAGAAAAAATGGGTTGATATTGCTACGAAAAAGCGTTGGATCATCACGGGAGGCTCTGATTTTCATGGAGAGATAAAACCTCATATTCCACTGGGGTGCTCTTGGGTTAATTATGACACCTTTCAGTCCCTTTACAACCTATGAATGCACAGATTTACAAACTATATCAGCTAGCCAGTCTATCTAGAACTTCCAAGCTTTCTTTAGATAATATTCAAGCGCTTTACCACAAGCTGCATGCTCCTGCTAAAAATATTCCAATTATCCATGTAGCTGGGACAAATGGAAAGGGATCTGTTTCCAGCAAAATAGCAAAAGCTCTTTCTTTATCTAGCTTAAAGTGCGGACTTTTTACATCTCCTCATATCAGTTCGTTTAGAGAGAGGATACAGATTAATGGTCAAATGATTGAGGAAAAATATCTAGAAGGCCAACTAAAACATCTTTTTAGCTTTATTGAAGAAAATCATCTCGAAATACACTTTTTTGAACTGCTAGTTATTTTAGCTTTACAATATTTTGAAGATCAAAAAGTAGATGTAATAGTTATGGAAGTGGGACTCGGCGGAAGACTTGATGCAACAAATATCATTTCACCTATCCTTTCTATAATCACATCTATTGGCTTTGACCATACTCATATTTTAGGAGATACCTTAGAAAAAATTGCGCAAGAAAAAGCGGGAATTATTAAACAAGGGATTCCACTAGTTTTAGGTCCTAAATCTACGTATTTTCCCATTTTAGATAGAGCAAAAGATTTGGGCGCTGCTATTTATCAAGTAAGTGGTCATTTTTCTTATTATGATGAAGAAAATAGCGCTATAGCAAAGCAGGCACTTCAAAATCTTTCTAGCCGATTTGTTATCCCAGCAAATGCGTTGCAAGAAGGCCTATCTATAAGGCCTCCTTGTCGAATGGAAGTTATAAAAAAAGGAAAGCAAACGGTAATTTTAGATGTCGCGCATAACCCTGAAGGGATTGGTGAATTGAAAAAAGCACTTGAAAAACGTTTTCCCTTGCAAAAGTTTGAAATTCTTTTAGGAATGTCAAAAGATAAAGATATAGAGAAATTCTGCGAAAAACTCCTTTCTATAGCAGATAGAGTTCATTTAGTAAGGTTTTATCACCCCCGCTTAGAAGTGCCTGAAACAATAGCAAAGTACCTTCAAAACAAAATACCACTAGATATCCATGATTCTTTTGAGGAAGTTTTAGAAAGTTTTCCAAGTCATCTTCTTGTTTGTGGTAGTTTTTTTATTATGGAGCCCGTTAGAAAACTTTTGGGATTATCTGATGTTTCAGATGAGGTAAATCTTAATGAGTATTTTCTTCCACGTTCTTAATGAAAATCAAGGAAGGGGAAAGAGGTCTATTAACCCATTCATAGTGGCAGATGGACCATTTTTTACGATCCAAATTAGCTAGAAACTGCAAAAGTCCCTTCTTTTCCTCTTTTCCTTCACTGTGGCCGGGATAGCACATAATGCTAATATAAGAGCTCA
The DNA here is from genome assembly GCA_002773835.1 of Chlamydiae bacterium CG10_big_fil_rev_8_21_14_0_10_35_9. Lineage (GTDB taxonomy): Bacteria > Chlamydiota > Chlamydiia > Chlamydiales > SM23-39 > 21-14-0-10-35-9. The sequence goes on from PFAC01000026.1 coordinate 14,210, forward strand.
AGTTTAACCCATTTTCTATACTTTTAATTGTGCTTTCAGTCCTTGTGGTAATACTTTTATCAAAGCCTGGCAGATAACCTAAGTTATAAACAATGAGTTTGACATTCTTGCTAACTTCAGCAAAGTCTTCATGGCTTTTATGAAATAGCGCAACATTTTTTAGAGAAATATTTTCTTGTTGCAATCTTTGGTAGGTATTTTCAATGGCAGACTTTTGGATGTCATATCCATATAAAAAGCCTAAATCTTCGTGTAAAATTTTTTTCGCCAAAAAAAGCGTGTCAAAGCCATTACCACAAGTAGCGTCAATGACTATATCTCCTACGTTAAGGATGGAGTCCCAAAGAGATTTTGCTAAATCTAGATGCTCTGTGAATTTTTTTGTCACTACTAGATTTATTGTCTTTGTAATAATGTATTGATTCTTCCTGCTAGATAGGGGAGACACTGCAAGACATCATTGTGCTTTTCTTTTATTCCAAGAATTACTTTCTTGTCTTTGCAGTCACTGTTTAGTAATGCGCTTGCTAAAGAGCCATCAGGGCGTATTATTCCATCATCAACGATTTTTGAGCTATCGTTAAGCTCTTCGTAATTTTCAACTCGAGCTGTTTGTAAGATGATTTCAGGAACCTGTAATTTTTTGGATGATGTAACTGAGTCTATGTTCCAACCTAAAACTTTTACTAAAAGACCTAGTACTCTGGCCATAATAAGAGATGTTAATGTACTCAAATCTGAAAAAGTTCTGCTTTTGACAAATACGTATTTAATTTCTTTTTTCAACTCGTGCGTCAGTAGGGCGTCGCCTTGAACACCCCCTCCAATTGAGTGTCCATACCCAATAATTTCTCTAGCTCCAATTCCTTTTTTCTTGTCTTCTAATAATGTAAGCATTGCTTTATATGCTTTTGCCATTGTTTTCCTACTTATAGGGCCTGTGCTTGCACCAACACCAGGATAATTAAACACAATGGCATTGCTATTGAGTTCAGTAAGAGTCCGGTGAAACTCTGGATTGAAAGGCTTTGTCTCATAGAATTCTCCATTTCCATTGGAATATAGCGTCCACTTTCCATTGTCCAATGTAGTGGGCTTTCCTACAATCATGGCGTCTATTTGATTGTCGTCAACAGCAACAGTAATGCGCTTGTACTTCCACTCTGTATCTAATGGAATGTTTCTACGATAAAAGTCATAGTCTAAAGTAGCTTTGCCAAGGGAAGCGGGGAGTATTAACGATCGAGCGATAGTCTGAATAAGTTTATGTAGGCCGATTGAGACAACAATAACCGAGAATATATGAAAATGCATATATAACCCAACAGGCAAAGCAACATAAATGAATGCTTTTTTTGCAACTTGTTCAATTTTATGTAAGATACTGTATTCGGTATTGTGTGTGTAGCTAACCGGCACTGATTTAGCATTACAGAGATCTTTTTTTGTAAGTTCGAGATAATTGCGGTTGTTGTAAAATGCATCTGCTCCGATTAATATTTTTTTTATATGATTTGATGAGGAGGAAGCACCGCTACTGATTGCCATGGAAGACATAAAAATCCACACATTTTTAATTTTTTGCCATTATTTTACCTAAGTTAAATTTATTTCCCTACTAAAGAAATTATTTACACCATAGCTAAATAGCAGCTGTTTAATGATTTTATTTGATTGAATCTTGAATTCAAAAGGGCTTTGCAGTAAAATTTTTTCACGTTTAATTCAACTGTACGGGGTATTAGCTCAGTTGGTTAGAGCGCCACGTTGACATCGTGGAGGTCAGCTGTTCGAGTCAGCTATATCCCATCAGTCATTGTTCATAAAACCATGGTTTACGACTCAGAAAATCACCGTTTTTTAGCAGCTGCTCATTTAGGGGTTGCTATCTGCGAGGTATTGCCTAACGCCAAACTGCTCGAAAGCGGTCTTGATGCCTTTGGCTTTTTTTATCGGTTTAAATCACCATATGACGTCAAAAAAGAACATTTGCAAGAAATTGAAAGGTTAGCATCCCTATCATTAAGGGGAGATGACTACCGGATTATGGAAATGATCCCTACCAATGCAAAAGAATTTTTAGACCATCATAGTCAAGAACTAAGGGAAATCGATTTTTCACAAACGACAATTTATATTTTGAAAAAGGGCGATTTTGTTGATTTCATACCAGCCCGTCAGATTGTGGATTTTTCTAATTCGAGCATCATACAGCTGGAAGATATCAAAAAAATTCATGATGATGAATACATTATTTATGCATATTCTTTTAAAGATAAGGCTGATGCGAAAAAGTTTTTTAAAAAATTAAATGAGTATAAAAAAAATAATCACCTAGCGCTGTTAGCTAAAAGAAATTGGTATAAAGACGGATTGTTCCTTCCTAATGGAGAGAAGTTCAAAAATAAGCTACTTAGCTGGTATAAAAAAAATATTGAAACCCTAGGTTATTCATTAGTAGAAGCATATCCAAAGAAGCATGACGCTTTTTTAAGTCTGTGTGACGCTAAAAAATTTGCTGAAATTATCCACTTGCCTGAAGGCGTAAATGCTTCCTTACTAGAAGTTAAAAAAACTGCTTCTTATGAAACAGCTTTTTGTGAAAAAAAACAATTGAATGAAGCTTTCATTTCTTCCTTGCAATCGATGTTTAAAATGCTTAATATGTTAGGCTTTAAGATTTCCTTTGCCCTAACCCCTTTTAGGGGGAAGATGAAGGAAATGTGGTATAATGTTATAAAGACTACACTTGATGATTTAGGTGTGGAGATAGCTGAAAACATAGATTTGACCACTAGTTATGAGTTGGTGCTTTATGCTGCCAACCCCATGGGGCAAAAGTGGCCTGTATCTTCTTTTCAGTTTAAAAATGACAGCTTTACAAGCTCTTTCATTATATCACTGGAACGATGGATTGCGTTAGTTGTTGAGAGTGGAGTTATTCCATTTGAGCTTTTACCAGAGCAGGTAAGGCTTATTCCTCTTAATAAAAAGTACCATCAATTTGCAGAAAAGCTTAAAGTAAAACTGCAGGAAAAAGGATTAGAATGCTCCGTGGATATGTCAACAGCTAAACTAGAAGACAAGATCCGCGAAAGTGAACTACAGCAAATCCCTTATATCAGTGTGATTGGGGACAAAGAAATAGAATTAGATATCGTCTCAATTAGGAATAAACAAGGCAAACTAGTTCCTATGAGTATAGAAAAACTATCGGAAATAAAGGGTTATTTTGAGAGTCAATAGACAGATTCGAACTGACAAGGTTAGAGTAATATCTGAAGATGGGAGTCAATTAGGGATTTTAACAGTCCCTGAAGCGATAAGAAAAGCTGAAGAAGCTGGATTGGATTTAGTGGAAATTGCTCCTAAAGCAAAACCTCCAGTTTGTAAGATTATTGACTATGGTAAATATCGATATCTCTTAACAAAAAAAGAAAAAGAAAGTAAAAAGTCACAGCATCAAATTAAGGTTAAAGAAGTAAAATTAAAGCCTAATATTGATGTGCATGATTTAAACACAAAGTTAAAGCGCGCCAGAGACTTTCTTGAAAAAGGAAACAAGGTCAAGATTACTTGCATGTTTCGAGGAAGAGAAATGCTTCATATGAATATTGGTTATGAAGTAGTAAAAAAGTTTTGTGAAGATCTGTCTGATGTTGGATCAGTAGAAGCTCCTACAAAACAAATGGGAAGAACTATTACAACTGTTCTTGCTCCACAGAGCAAAAAAAATAAATAAAAAGGAGAGTTACTTGTGCCAAAAATGAAAACTCGTAAAACTGCGTCGTCACGTTTCCGTTTAACGGCGAGCGGTAAATTAAAACATTCGCGTTCTGGTAGACGACACCTTTTGGCGAAAAAATCATCAAAAAGAAAACGACAACTTAGAAATTCTACTACTGTGCATACTTCACAAGAGAATATGTACAAGAGAATGCTCGGGTTGTCAACTAAATAAGCGGAGATAAGCCACATGGTTAGAGTAAAATCGGCTGTTGCCTCTAGAAAGAGAAGAAAACGACTCTTCAAAAGAGCGAAAGGCTTTTTTGGTGACCGCAAAAATCACCTGCGCCTTACAAAAGACGCAGTGATGAAAGCCCTTGCGTATAATTATGAACATAGAAAACAGAAAAAACGTAACTTCCGTAGATTATGGATTATTCGCATTGGGATTGCTGCTAGAATTAACGGCATGAGCTATAGCAAGCTTATGCATGGTCTGAAGAAAGCAGGTTGTGATATCGACCGTAAAATGCTGGCAGACTTAGCAGTAAAAGATTTAAAAGCGTTCAGCGAAATTGCTGGTGCAGCAAAGCAAGCACTTGCTGCTTAAAAAACAAAGTAATTTGTGAGCCTACACTTGTGTAGGCTTTTTTTCATGGAGCTCACATGTCCCTTCTTAATGAAATCGAAGAGCTACGATCAAACTTCCTTATTGATCTTAAAAGCGTAGAAACCTCCCAGGAGGTAGAAACCCTTAAAGTCAAATATCTTGGTAAAAAAGGTCCTATTCAGCAATTGATGATGGCTTTGAAAACTTGTGAAAAAGATCAAAGACCAAAATTAGGACAGCTCATCAACAGTCTTAAACAAGAGTTTTCCTCACACTGTGAAAGTAGTCTAGCAAGACTTAACAACCAAGAGCAACTTAAGAAATTTACAGAAGAGAAAATAGATATAACCTTACCAGGACGAAGAAAAAGACCTGGTAGAGCTCACCCTATCACACAAATGTTGGACCGATGCATTTCTATACTTAAGGAAATGGGGTTTGCCGTTCAACATGGTCCGGATGTTGATTCCGTTTTTTATAATTTTGAAGGGTTGAACTTTCCTCCTGATCATCCTGCCATGGATATGCAGGATACTTTTTGGATATCGGATGATATGGTATTAAGAACACATACTTCTAATGTCCAAGTAAGGGTAATGGAGGCAAATGAACCTCCCATACGGGTAATTGCACCCGGAAGATGTTTTAGAAATGAAACCATCTCTGCAAGATCGCATGTGTTTTTTCATCAGATAGAAGGTTTTTATATTGATGCACATGTTTCTTTTGCAGATCTTTTAGCTACTATGAATGAGTTTTGGAGTAAACTATTTAACCGAGACGTACAGACTCGTTTTAGACCAAGCTATTTTCCATTTGTGGAACCTGGCATGGAAGTAGATATTAAGTGTACTTGCAAAACGGGTTGCCGTATTTGCAAATATACAGGGTGGCTAGAAGTATGTGGTGCTGGAATGATCCATCCTGAAGTTTTAAAGTCAGGTGGAATTGATCCTGAGAAATATTCAGGTTATGCATGGGGCATGGGAATTGAAAGACTTGCTTTATTAGAATATGACATTCCGGACATTCGGATGTTCACAGAAAATGATATTCGTTTTTTACAGCAATTTTCTTGATTTTTTTCTTTTGTTCCTTATAATTTTTACTTTTTCCAATACGGAAGAGTGGCAGAGTGGCCGAATGCGTCTG
>PFAC01000026.1:19856-36547 GCA_002773835.1 Chlamydiae bacterium CG10_big_fil_rev_8_21_14_0_10_35_9
AAACGATTTTAATGAGTATTGTATTTTCCCTGTCTAACAATGTCATCGTAAACAAATAGGAGTTTAAGATGATAAGATCTAGAAAAGATAAAAATGGAAATCCAAGATATCAAGCTATCATTAAGATCAAAGGATATCCCAACAAGGCTCAAACGTTTCGTACTAAAAAAGAAGCACAACAATGGGAAATCAAAATAAAAGCGGCTATACAAGAGGGGAGATATTGGGATCATTCAAATGCTGGCAATTGTCCCTTTATTGAGGTAGTTGATAGGTACATACAAGAGTTTTTATCCAAAAATTCGAGTAATTACAAAACATTTGTTGGGCAACTCATGTGGTGGAAGAAACAACTTGGAGGATATGCTATTGGTAAAATCACATCTTATTTGATATCACAAAAGTTGCATGAGCTATCCAAGAGGATCAATGGTAGGGGAAATGTTTCTTCTCCTGCTACTTTGAACCGTTATAGGAGCTCATTATCCTGCGTATTTCATGCTGCTTGCAATGATTGGGGAATGATAGCGGAATCGCCACTTTCAAAGGTTAGAAAGAGGAAAGAACCTCGTGGAAGAGTTCGTTTTCTTGATCAAAATGAAAAAGAAAGACTTTTGGATGCCTGTTATAAGAGCGGTAGTCACCGACTCTATTTGATTGTAGTTTTAGCTCTTGCAACAGGTATGAGAAAAGGGGAGATTTTGAATCTAAAATGGGAAGATGTTGATTTGCTTAAAGGGAAAGCTATTTTACATGAAACGAAGAATGGAGAAAGGCGCATAGTATTAATAACCGGTCATGCACTATCTCTGCTCCGTGATCATGCAAAAAGAGAGCACATTTTTTGTAGTCCTTATATTTTCCCCAGTACTTTTGGTACTCGAGTTATTAATATTCGTAGTTCATGGGAATATGCGGTAAAATTAGCTATGTTATCTGATTTTCACTTTCACGATCTTAGGCACACCTTTGCAAGTTATCTTGCCATGAATGGAGCTACTCTAGCAGAAATCGCTGAAGCCCTAGGTCACAAAACTCTCGCTATGGTAAAAAGGTATGCTCATTTAACGGAAGAGCATACTAGATCTGTGATCGAGAAAATGAATGAGAAGATGTTTGGATAAGAATTGAAAATTAAATGTTGCAAAAAGAGATGACATTTTAAGTGAGGTAAGTAGGAGTTGAACCTACGACCAGTAGATTATGAAAGCGATGGTCTACTTTAAAACCCAATATTATCCAATCGTTATAAGCATTATGGTAAAGGTTTTGATCAAAAAGCTATTAGAATTTATTGGCTTTTGAATTCGCAATAGGATCGTCATAGCACTGCTAGTGCACCACGGTTACTTTAAGTTGCATTTTCGAAATTAATTGCTAAAAGCCAATCCTGAAATGTTGATCAGCTTGCATTTGATCCTATACTTTGGAGTATTCAAAGTAAAATAGGTAATTGATTTTTAATATCAGCCAGTTTAATAATTAATTAAGAGAAATTATATTTTGTTTAAAAAATTATAATGAATATTAAAATAGGAATAAAAAACTATTTAATAATCCTGAAAGATTAGTAGATAATAGACTCAAAGAGATTTGTGATAGGTACGGCATTAAGGTATATCCGAAAATTAGATTGGCAGATGTTTTTTCTATCGAAGGAAGTGGGATAAGCACAGCCCTTTATACATTTGCTCTTTCATCGCATTTTGACTTTATCATTTATGATCATGAAGAAAAGCCTCTTTTTGCTGTAGAATTCGATGGAAATCAACATACAATAGATAAGCAACAAATAGAAAGAGACTTAAAAAAGAATAAACTTTGTGAGTTTGCTGATTTTCCTTTATTAAGGATAAATAGTTTGTATTTGAAAAAATACAGAGATTTAGATCTGTTAGCTTGGATTATTCATACTTGGTTCTATAGAAAAGATTTTTATTTCAGTATGGAAAAAGGCGATATACCAGAGGATGCAATTTGCGATCCCATGATGGTTATTAATGGTCCAAATCTTTTCTCATACTGGCTATCAAAGGATATACGCATAAAAATACAAAGAACCTATGATGCAGGTCAATGTTCTGCGATTGCACCTTTCGATTGGATAGGCGTTGATGATGAAAATAATTATAGAGGCATAGCAACTCTACGAATAAATTCTCAAACTTACATTTTTGCTGCAACAGGTATGAAATCTCAACTTTTTCCAATAGATATTGAAATCATCTCTGAAATTTTATGTTTTGAAATTTATAAAAACTTAGAAGAAGTATTAAACGGCACATCGGTTGGTGTCACTTATGAAGAAATCGTAAAAAAAATTAAAACTTTTAAGCAAAAAAATCATATAGTGAGTTCATTTCATGAATCTGGGTTTATAGATTAGAGCAATAGAGACAAAGATCGTAAAGTCGATCCAAATATTATAGAAAGATAGCTTTCTTTTGTTTTTTTGCCTCTTGCTTGATCTTGCTATCATTTGATAGACATTATTATTCTGAAGAGGATATCTTTTTAAGATCTCTTAGGGACACAGGAGGAATATTTGCCTTATCATAAATCCTCTGAAGAGTTCTTGAAATTTGCATAGGATCAAGAGGTTTCCTATTTCTTGTACGAAAGAGATAATCATCGTCATTGAGATCCTGGAAATAAGATAAAAGATTGCATATATCTCGGTTTTTCTGTTGATCTAGATCTTTTTTTCTGAGTTTTAGAGTTTCGTTTAATTTTAGGTCGGAAAATAGATATAAATATACAAGACAATAGTCACGAGGGTTTTCCTTTTTGAGCAGAGCTAATACACGGTTTATTTGATCAGATGAGAGGAGTCTTGTTGGTTCTTTTATTCTTTGTTTAGGGAATGTAGACTTTGTTGTTAAAAAGGTAATAATGCCTTCCGTTTTTGTTCCTAAATATTTGATCAAGTTTTTATAAGCTGTAGCATTTCTAGTTTTAATAGAAGGGCCCCAGGATGGATGAGACAATATTTTTTCAAGAATTAGATCATGAGGGACATTTGCAAAATCATATAAAGAACGGGGAGAGCTTTCTACTGAAGATTGTTTTTCATAAAGACGAATCAATCCTGCTTCTATTAAGTCTTTTATGCCCCTTTCGTATACTTTAAGGGTGTTTGAGGATAAAGTCTTAAGCAATGCCTGAATAGCGTCTTCAATTGAAGTGGATTGCATTTGTTTAAGAGTTGTTTGCTTACCTTCTTGTTTAGCTTTATTAATTAGTGGGTTTTTAAATTTATTATAGGGCTGAGTGCTAGATGAATCATCTGAATGCTTTTTCTTTTTTGCAAAAGCTTGTTGAATCTCTTGTAAAAACTCTTCGGCATCTTGTTTGGAAAAGGGGAGTCCTAATTCTTTTCTTCGCACTGTTTCTTGAACAAGAAGAGAGTCGTAGAAAGAAGCAATATGATCCTGATATTGATCGATAACATTTGTTGAAGATTTCTGGTTGGTTTCTGTTTTAGTGCTATCAGGTCTAATATTTTTTTTTGTCATATCTCTTTCTTTTTCAAGATTTTAAAAATATATAAATGTCTGTATATAAAAATTATATTGCATACAACTAAAGTTTTTAGTATCAATAATCTCAAATTAGTGAGCAATGTCCTTAATAGTAAACATTTTAAAGATACCGTCTGGAAATATATATCAGACGTAAAAAACAGACAATTTTATTTTTTTTAAAGGAGTAGGCTATGAGTGTTTCACAAAAAGCTATTGAAAAAGAAGGGAGTATAGATGGTCAGGTCAAAGTACCATTATATATGGGAGTGAAAGAATTCTGCAAAAAATATCCTTTTATCAAAGAGACAACTTTACGTTGGCAAATTCATACAAGGGATAGCTTAGGTATAGCTGAAGTTTTTATTAGACCATTTGGACAGAGAATGGTACTTATCGATGTTGAAAGATACTTTTTACTTATGAAAGAACTAGGAAGATAGCAGGGGATTTTCGGGTGAGCATTGAAATCCCTTTCTATTTTGATCCTATTCCAAAGTACTTTCGAACGTCAGGATGGTTTCAGGATCCTAAGACAACAGCTTTTGTTGTATGGTCTTTTAGCCGGTGCTATCGCGCAGAAAGAGAGGTCATTCATGATAATCAAAAGATTCTACTTAGTCCTTTTAGCTTTATTTTTGGAAGACGTCAATGCTCTATAGAAACAGGTTTAACAGAAGATGAGATCCGTACTCGGGTTAAGCGTTTTGAGAAAGCAAAGATTCTTAAAAAGTGCCCCAATAAAACCCCCAACAGATTTACAATTCTTTCCTGGGAAATAACGCAGTTTTCAGAATTATTTTCCCAACAAAATCCCCAGCAAATCCCCAAAAGCTACCCAATATCTCCCCACAAGCAAGAATTTAAAAAAATAATAAAAAATAAGAAAGAAGACCTATTAAATGACGATATCGATTTTCCATTATCTAATATCATCAATTTTCAAATTTAGGTGAATTACATGAAATATGAAGAGTTTATCCAATTATCCGGCATTGGAAGAGATGTTTCTAAAGCCTCTTTTGATGAGAGCTGTTTATTGGATCCAAGATTAATTGAATGGGGAAAGTCATGGCTGCTGAGTAAAGACAAACCCTCTTTGATTTTACAAGGCAATCCAGGATGTGGAAAAACATTTTTTTCATTGGTTTTTCTAAAAGCTCTGTGGGATCAATTGCAACCTCATCCTTTTATTCTTTTTAAAACCAGTTCTCAGCTTGATAGTCAGCTTTTAAGTGCTTCTATGGGAAAAAGTGACCGTGATCCTGATAGTATTATCAGGGTGTGTTCTGAAAGCGCTGTTTTATTTTTAGATGATTTAGGGGTCGAAACTTCGAGCGAAAGAGTACAGCGTCAATATTTTGAAATTTTCAGTGCAAGATATTCCCATAACAGACTTACAGTGCTTTCAACTAATTGTTCCATCGCGCAACTTCGTCATAAATTTGGTGCTAGAATTTATTCTAGGCTAAAGAGTTATAAGCTTATTAAATTTCCTGAGATTGATTTTCGAGGTTTTTTCAAAATGACTGTCTAGGTCTCTTAATCTGAATAGGAAATTGAGAAGGTGTTTCTAAACAGTTCTCTATACTAATACAAATAATGAGATAGAAGTAATGATACAGTGTCTTTTGAAACAAGAGATGCTAATTGAAATAATTTTTTTAAGATTTAAAATTTAGTCTACTAGATTGATTTGCTGCTAGGTAGAATATCAGATAAATGACACTTCAAACCCTTTATAGTTGCTTATTTTCCTTAACCTATTAATTACAAGACAGATGAAACATATTTCCTCGCTTCTCTTCAGATTCGCCTGACTGTTCACTGATTTTAACTGTTCAATATATATTGAACAGTATATTATAGTGAACAGTAGGGAGATTGTAATGAAAGGCAGATTTCTAGTAAGTTCCAATGAAGGTCCTGCAGAAGGCAATATCTATGCTAATAGGTCAGCTCTTATTCTTGATTGGCTTTTGAGAGAGGGAATAAAGAGACAAGGTTTTTCCTTAAGAGAAGTAGCCAAAGAAATAGAAGTAAGCGTGGGATTAGTTCAGCGTGTCTTTGGTATTTTGGTCTTGAAAGGACTTCTCCAAACTGAAGGAATAAGGACGGCTAAGAAGTTTTTCTTTAAAAAGCCAAAGCTTCTTCTCGAAAGTTGGTTGAAGCACTACAACATTTCGAAAAAATGCAAAATGAGGACTTATCGTTCAGCTTTGTCTGAAAAAGCAGAGTTTTTTAATGCCTTAAAGAAATCAAAATTAAATCAAAAGGTGGCGTTGGCTCTTCACTCTGCCGCTGAAGCCCACGGTTGTAAGAATACCAATCTAAATTCACTAGAATTATACATGCTCGATCCAGCTGTCAGATCAAAGTTAGAAGATGTTCTTCAATTAGAGCCTCAAGAAAGAGGGTACGAAGTTTTACTTATCGAGCCTTATTATGAAAGCTTGCTTAGCCTTGGCGTAGATTCAGGTAAAGGACTGAAAATCTGTCCGGTTCTTTTAACTTTCCTTGATCTTTACCATTTTCCTCTGCGAGGACAAGAGCAGGCAGAATTTATGGCAGAACGTGTCCCAGAGCTAAAACGAATCTACAAGAATTGCAATGAAACAAAGTCAAGAAAATAAAATTATCTCCGAATTTCTAAACTCGATCGGCCCATGGCGTGAATCTATTGTTATCGGGGGTGGTTTTGCCCTGTTTATCTACAAGCTCTATCTAGCTGATCCAAAACTAGAGAATACCCCAATAGGAACACGAGATATTGATTCACTTATTCCACGCAGGGTTCCAGAAATCTCTAAAAAGAATATCGCAAAACATCTCCATGAAGCTGGATTTACACATATTTTTAAAGATGTAGATATCCCTGCAACAGAAGTATATATTAAGGAGATCGATGGTTTAGAGGTAGAGATAGAGTTTCTGACGGATTCCGCTACTCGAAATAATAAAAACAAAAATGTGATCATTAGAGGTGTCGTCGCTCAGCCTCTAAGCTATTTGACTTTGAGTTTACAGACGACAACAGAGTTTCAGACCTATTCAGGCGAAACAGGACGAGTTGTCTCTTCTGGTGCGTGGGTGTTTCATAAGGGCCTGACTTTTACAAGACGAAAGAGCCCTTCAAAGATGCTCAAAGACCTTTATGGGATTTGGTTTGTAGTTACCCAGCTAGGAGACTTTTCAGATCAGACTCTTGCCGAGTTCAATGGGTTGATAAAGTTGCATTCCAAATGGTTTGAGACTCTTCGGAAAAACCTGCAAAATTGGATGGATAATGCAACTCCTGCCGAATGGTCTAATTTAGAGGCTCAAGATCCCTCCGGAAAACTGAAAAAGTTAGGTTTTGAACGATCTATAAAGCTTCTTTTGGGTATTGGAGTTGAATGCAAATAACTGTTATTGTCATTTTTGTCACCCTTATGTCACTATAATAGGTATATTTTGACATTGTCAGCAGAGCTAGGCTTAGGTTGATTTAGTTGAAAGTGATAGAAACTACTATTGCTAAATGTAGTGAAAGTTGTTGATTATAGAATTGTATCGGACTTGAAAACAGAAGTTGGGAGACCAACCGGGGGTTCGAATCCCTCCTCTTCCGTCATTAGCTAAATTACTTCTGACCTTTGAAAGGTGTTATAAGCGACATCCTTAAAAAACGTTTTTTTGATGAGCGACCATCTTTAGATCTCTATATCTTCAAGGGATAGTTTAGGTATAGCTGAAGTTTTTATTCGGCCATTTGAACAAAGAATGGTGCTTATTGTCGGTTACTGATCATTGTTTACGTAGCCGGCACTATGTGAATGTTGTGGTTGCAGGAAAACACCCGCTACCTCAATGATTGAATATGGATGAGGTATTCGTACCATTGTACAGAAGGAATTGGTGTCTGGCGATGGGCTTAGCAATGACGAAGGTGCTGAGCCGGATGTGGTGCTTGTTGTGGAGATATACCTACTTTGGAAGTTATAGCTGCTGTCTCCATCATAAACAATACATTGACAAATACGGTCAAGACATGCCGAAGGTTCGGAATTGAAAATGGCAGGGATAAATACAGCAGTGGCACTAAGATTGATTGAGATGCTGGTAAAGGAGAAATTCTGCCGCGAATTTTATTAGACATGGAAGCAAGTGAAATAGTGATGGATTTATTGGAAAAACAATATCCTAGCGAGGAGGGTAACCGGCTGGTAGTTCTCCCTTCGATGTTCTAAAGTCTATCTAATGCTGGCATTCACAACAGGAGTACCAGCAACGTTGACTGGAGTGATGGTAGCGGTTGCATTGTTACCCCCCACTAGTGGTTTTGGAATGCCTATTGGGTAGTGGTCAGTTTGCATTAACCTTTCCTGAGTGGCAACATTTCTGGGCAGGCCATTAGTTCGTTGACTTCGTGGGAGAAAAATCGTGCAAAAAAGGCTACAGACAGCGCTATTGGTCTGTGTGTATTATTTTTGACGGCATTGGTCGTTTTTCTCTTGTTATTTAATAAAAACTGGATATGAGGCTCGAAGAAACACAGTCTATATTATACCCAACAACCACAAGATCAAGAGGATGATCAGTAAGGTTGTCAATATACCAAAGGGAGCAAATCCCCATTGACGATTGTAATTCCATCTTGGGAATGATCCAATTAATAATAGAATTAAAACGATAATTAGGACTGTTGCAAGCATATAGGTCTCCTTTTGAATACTCACTTAAGTCTTTATCTAATACATTCAGCATATTATCTGCAAAAGAATTCAAAGAGTTTTGATTATCATCGGCAGAATTTTTGTTACCTGGAGTGTAATTCGCAAGTTGAGCAAGCTCTTTTCGGTATGCCATATTGATACTTCCAACTTTTCCATGACTGTTTTACTAGCTCCTGCGCTTAGAATGGCTCATTTGTCTTTAAGTGCTTTTTGACTGTTTTTGGCTGTTTGCGACATGTCAGAAAAAATATTTTTATATGATTGCCATGGAGTTTGAATTGTATAAGGAAGGTCAGTTCGTTGACAAAAATCTTTGAGATAAGGAACTAATAATTTCAGATTCCTTCGAGGGCATTTTGGATATAAGTGATGCTCAATTTGATAATTTAAACATAAATAAATAAAGTCGGTTAAGCGTCCCGGGCGCACATTGCGAGTTGTAATGATTTGTTGCTCTAGGTTGGACATTTCGGTGTCTTTAGCAAGTTGAGGCATTCCTTTGTGATTTGTGGCAAAGATATTGGCCATGTAAATGCCTGTTGTAAATGAAGCGATGGAAATAAAGACTATTGCTTTTGTAGTTCCAAATAGAATAAAAGGCATTACATACCACAAGAAAATGCTTGAGAAACAGATCAATAAATCTAAGGCCTGGAATTTGCGTTTATATAACTGGATAATATGTTGATCAAGTTGCATGGCATACATGAGAAAGCCACACATAGGCAAGTAAACCCAGGCTTGATACCGGCGCAACCATTTCATATAGCCTGTTTGTGATAGGTAATGTTCGGTTGTAAAAGAAAATGGTACTTCTAAATCTGAATCAAAACCTATGCGGTTGGGGTGATTGTGGTGCTGCGTATGTTTATCAATCCAACATCGATAGTTACTCCCTATTGTTGCAGCAAAAAAACCTGCGAACAAATGATTCATTTTTTGTGACTTAAAGATCGCTAGATGCGCTGCATCATGCATTAGACCTGCGATTTGTGTAGCGATTACGCCAAAAAAAATTGAGAGCAAAACAACGAAAAAGTAATTAGAGGTAATGGCAACAAGATATAACGTCGTTATGTATGCGATATAAATTCCAATAATTAAAATGGAATAATATTTATAATCAGGATCTAAAATTTTGTTTTTTAAGACATAATCTTGTAAGCGAGCTGTTTCTATTTTGGCAACGTCAGGGGACAACTTCGGGGTATATTTTTGTTGTAAAATATTAGCCATAATGTACAGAATCTATCAAAATTATGTCTTATAACCTTAGTTATATAACTGGTAATTTTTTTGCAATTGATAAATTCTGAACATGCGTGGTATGGCCATTTTTCATTTATTTCGCTTTGCCAATTCTTCAAATCCTGAAAGAATATCGAAGAGTTCTTCGGTGATTTGGGCCTGTCTTTGCAAGTGGTAGTTATTTTCAAGCTTAGCTAAGCGATCTTCAATGTTATTTTCCGCAGCTTGCATTGATGCGAGTCTAGCCATATTTTCACTTGCAAGTGATTCAATAAATGAACGGTACATTGAGATTAAGAGCAGTTCCTGAGCCAATGTATAAAAAAGTTCTTCTTTCTTCATATTATAAGTAGGGAGACAATGTGAAGGCCACGGCTTTCTTTTGAGGCTTTTTAGCCAATCCAAATTCAATGGAAAAATCGATTTGAACCTAGGTTCATAATTGGGCAAAGAAACAATCTGATTATGAAAGAAAGCAATTTCTCCGATATTTTCCTCCTTAATCCATTCTTGGATGACGATTAATAAATCACTCAATAAACCTGAAATTTTTTCGTGAGTAGAAGGGAAATCGTAGGTTTGAATTTGATACTGTTCTAATCGGGAAGTGATCTTATTTCCGATAGCAATGATATGGACCTCTTTGCGGTCTTTGACGCTTTTTTTAAAGAATTGAAAGAGTTTTTCATTAAATTCTCCGCATAAGCCTTTTTCTGAACCAATTACTACGGCACCTAAAGAGTAGGGTGGTTTCTTTGTTTGTTTTTCGAGATCTTCCAATATTGTTTCGGAATCTTTCTGTAAAAAAATTTGAAAGCCCTTTTCAATTGTTTCGTAATATTGCCTAACTGCTCGAACTCTTCTTTCATAATGAGTGATATTCACTATAGAAATATTTTTCATCGTAGTAATAATCTTGGAAAGATCCTGGGTTTGAAAGAGTTGTTTTTTGATACTTTCTATCGGCTTCATATTTGAACTTGAGCAGTTAATAGATTTATAAATTGTTGCATTTCTTCTTCTGAAATCTCCTGACCCTTATTCAATTTTTGGGTGATTTGGGGTAAATCCTCATAGAGGGAAATCTGTATCTGCTGTTTGAGTTTATGGATTTTCTTGAGGGCGATTGGATCGAATAGTCCCGTAGTCAAAGCAGTGAGAAAAGCGATCTGATCGGCTATTGAAAGAGGTTTAAGACGCTCTTGTTTGAGTACTTCTCTTACTCTTTTACCTCTTTCGAGTTTCTTTTTCGTTTCTTTATCAAGGCGCGTCCCAAAACGGGAAAAGGATTCTAATTCTTCATATTGAGAATATAACAAACGGAGATCCTTTACGATGCGACGATAGTGATGCAGTTGGGTTTCCCCCCCAACACGTGAGACTGATTTCCCGATGTCTATGGAGGGTAATACCCCTTCTTGATAGAGCTTTGGAGATAGATAGATTTGTCCATCTGTGATCGAGATTAAATTCGTCGGGATATAGGAAGAGATATTTTGCTCTTCTGTTTCAATGATTGGAAGTGCAGTAATCGAGCCCCCTCCTTTTTCTTTTTTAAGTTTAGTGGCTCGTTCGAGTAGACGAGAATGAATGAAAAAGATGTCGCCAGGATAGGCCTCTCGTGTTGGAGGGCGACGCAAAAGGAGGGAAATTTCCCGGTATGACCAAGCGTGTCTGGTCAAATCATCTAAAACAACCAAAGTGTCATGGCCATTTTCCATGAAATCTTCGGCAATCGCCATCGTTGCATAGGGAGCGATATAATTTAATCCAGGAGAATCTTTTCCACTTGCAGCTATGATAATCGTGTATTCAAGAGCATTATTCTCTTCGAGATCTTTAAGAACACGCTGCACCTCAGATGTTTCCTTTCCGATGGCACAATAGAGACAAATGACTCCTTGATCTCTTTGATTAAGAATTGCATCGACTGCAATCGCTGTCTTTCCAGTTTGTCGATCTCCGAGAATCAACTCTCTTTGCCCTCGACCAATAGGGATCATCCCATCGATTGCTTGAATTCCGGTGAGAAGGGGATCGACAACGGGGAGGCGGGAGGTAAGTGCTGGCGCCCTCCGCTCAATGGGGCGGCTTTTCTCGATTTGTGGTGGCTTTTTGTGATCTAGAGGACGTCCTAGAGGGTCGATCACACGTCCTAGAAGTTCTTTTCCGACCCCAATCTCTTGGACTTTATTCGTACGCTTGACATCCATTCCGACATAAATATTTTGACTTCGATCGAGTAAGACAATGCCGGCTCTCTTTTTTTCTAAATTGATAGCAAGCCCATATTGCTTCCCAGTAAACTGGACGAGTTCTCCTGATTTGAGATTGGGCAGCCCCTCAATAAATGCCACTCCTTTTTCTACTTGAATCACCCTACCCGTTTCTTCCAGGGAAATATCAAGTGACACTTCTTCTTGACTCTGATGGAGCCGGGCGATTACTTGATCTAAGGTATCTAAGAGAAGAGTTGGATCATTCATGCTTTACTTCTAAAATTTTTTCAAAGGCAGCCTCAAGATTTTCAATATAGGGTTTTGTTGACCAGTGGAGGTGAAAGCTATCGAGTTTTAAGCTCAGCCCTAAAGGCTCATTAGGATCCGTTCTAAATATGATTTTAGGTGCTTCTTGAAGGATCTTGGTAAGCACTTGAAGAATTTCTTCTTCCTCATTGCTACTGAACTTGAAGGCTGATATTACTTCAACCTGGTCTTTATTCCCCTTTTGATAGGCATCTTGAAAAATTTTGATCCGATCTTCAGGTAGAGTTTGCAAAACGGTCATAAATCGTTCATAGATCTGATGTTGTAGCTTGGAATTGGCGAGATCTTTCAATACAAATTCAGCAGCTGAATAAACCTCCATCCCAATTTTTCTCTGTAATGCTTTAAGGAAATCTCTCTTATCGCTTTCAATTTGCTTTTCCCATATTCTTTTCTTTTCATTGATTTCCTTGCGCGCATCCTGGAGGAGTTTTTCCTTTTCTTGTTGTGTTTCTTCGGCAGCTTTCGATCTAAGATCTTTCTTTTCAGAATCAAGCTTTTTTAGAAGTGATTCATATTTAGCACGATCTTTTTCTGCAGCTTTGTTGTCTTCTTCCGCTTTTTCAAATTCAGCGCGGAGGGTTGCTTCTCGGTTATCAATTGCTCGAATAATTTTTTTAAAAAGGAAAAAATAAAGAAGAATAACGAATATAATAAAATTGATTATTTGAGAAATAAAAGTAAATAGATCAATTTTCACTAGCCTGCAGCTCCTACTTGTGTGATGAAGTAGTTCCAAAAAGGATTGGCATAGATCAAAATGATGGAAACTGCCAGGCAGTAAATCGCAGTCGACTCGATCATCGCCAGCCCGACGAAAAGGGTTCGAGAGATGGTTCCGGCTTCATCAGGTTGCCTGGCGATTGATTCCAAAGCACGCGAAAGAGCGAGGGCTTCTCCAATAGCTGGTCCAATCGAACCAATTGTAATTGTCATACCTGAAATAATAATAGAAATCATGCCAATGATGGTTATGCTATCCATTTTGTTTTTCTCCTTTTTTCTGAATTTGAACACGCATCCCCGAGGCAATAAAAATCGTTGCGAGTATTGCAAAAATATAAGCTTGAATTTGTCCGATCAAAAGACCTAAAACCTGTACTAAGATAGGAAGAAAAAGAGGGGATACTGAGACAAGTATTAGCACTACAAGAGTTCCACTCATCATGTTGCCAAAGAGACGAATTGCAAGTGCAAGGGTTCGGGTAATTTCCCCGATTATTTTAAAGGGGAAGATAATAAAAGTTGGTTGGAAGTATTGCATGAGGTATTTTTTTATCCCCAATTTTCGAATGCCAAAAAAAGGAACAGCTAAAAAAACACAACTTGCAAGAGCAGCCGTAGTGGATAAAGATCCAGTAGGGGGATAGTAAAAGGGGATAAAGCTGAAAAAATTGGACAGGGAAATAAAGAGGAAAAGAGTTCCTAAAAAGGGGATAAAAGGAGCTGGATTATCTTCTATGACTGCACGTAATTGATCTCGAGTATATCCAACAATGACTTCTAAGGCATGTTGGAACCGAGGAATCTTTTTTGGATCGTATGAAATATGGCGGGTAATTAACCAACAGACCACGGTAATAATACTCATTACGATCCAGGTATTAACAAGTGTGGCGTTGATGGTAATCCATTTCCATTGGAAGTAGATAATTGTATCAGGAGTGATATCCATAATTTTTCCTTTGGACGATTTTCTTTACGATAAAAAATCCCAGCAAATAAAATAAAACTCCTTGAAAATGAAACCATTTGGCAATAGAAAGTAAAGAGATACCAATCAATGCCAATCGGATAAAAAAACCAAAAATGGTTTGAAAAACAGATTGAGCATTGCGGGAGAATCTTTTCACAGACATCCATAAGAGACCTAAATACGCTAGTCCCATGAGCATTCCAAGGAACAATAAAGCCAAAAAGACTATCCAGTTATTTTCGATCATTTTTTTCTTTTTCTATCTCTTTTCTCTCTTTTTTGATCCAAATCCAAGCAGATAAACATCCCAGCATTAGGCCGGCCATTGTAAGAGTTAAAGTCCATGAAATAGGAGAGGGCCATTTTTGGTCGATCCAAATACCCACTGTCAATCCGATCATTGTGGGTACGATCACAGACCACCCAATTAATCCGAAAGTACTAAAGCCAATCCAATATGTCCAACTTTTTTTATGGTTTTTTGTATAGAGCTTTTGCTTTTCCTTTTTTTTAATTGTTTTTAATAAGCTGTCGATATGCTTTCTTTGTTTCATTATTTGGACAGTGCCTTAAGATCATAGAAACTCTTCACAATCCCTAGTTCGAGTTTAGTTGTTTCCAATGCTGTCTGCTCTTCTTCTTCTTCTTGGTTTTTAAAATGCACTTCCATTTCATTGTGCAGTTGGCCAAGGTTGCGACTTTCAAGAGCTGTTTGAACAGAGATTTGGATGACATCTTGTTGTTTCACTAGAATTCCCTCATCGACACCGATATATCCCTCTCCTTGGTCATCGGTATAAACTAAAATGGAAGGAACAATTTTAGTCACAAAGTCGATGTGTTTAGGGAGGATTCCAAAACTTCCATCAGGATCTTCTCCGATAACTTTTCCCACTTTTTCCTTTGTGATGATATTAGTAGGTGTAATCACTTTAAGGAGCATTTCTTTTTACCTCGCGAATATTTCCTATCATATATAAAGCGCTTTCATTTAGGTCTGCGTATTTACCTTGTAAGATCTCCTCGCACCCTTCAATCGTTTCCTCTAGAGTAACAAACTTTCCTTCAAGAGAGGTGAATGCTTTTGTCATAAAAAAAGGCTGCGTTAAAAACTTTTCGAGTCTTCTCGCATGACTGACTATTTCTTGATCCTTTTTTGATAGTTCTTCAAATCCTAAAATCGCAATGATATCTTTTAGATTTTCATATTCAGCAAGAGTCCGTTTTACCTCCTTGGCAACTGTGTAATGGCGCAGACCAACAAACTCTGGGTTTAGCATTTTTGATTGCGATTGAAGAAGGTCAATTGCTGGATATAGCCCCTGGCTGGCCCTTTTTCGTGAGAGTGCGACTGTTGTTGAAAGATGGTTAAAGGTGTGAACAGCAGATGGGTCAGTAAAATCATCTGCAGGGACATAAATCGCTTGAATCGAAGTAATAGAAGCCTCATTCGTCGAACAAATTCTCTCTTCGAGCTCTGATAATTCGGATGCAAGTGTCGGTTGATATCCGCCTCGAGAGGGAAGATGACCTAAAAGACCAGAAACTTCACTGCCCGCTTGGATAAAACGAAAAATATTGTCAATGAGCATCAAGACATCTTGTTTTTGGTCATCGCGAAAATACTCCGCCATAGTCAATGCACTATGTCCGACCCGAAAACGGGCGCCTGGCTGTTCATCCATCTGCCCAAATACCAAGACTGTTTTGTCTAGAATGCCCTGCAGCTGTATTTGACGATATAGCTCTTCTGCTTCACGTATTCGCTCTCCAATGCCACAAAAAAAACTCACTCCTTTATGCGAAGCTGCCATATTGTGGACCATTTCCATAATGAGAACGGTTTTTCCTACGCCGGCACCGCCAAACATCCCGGCTTTTCCCCCTTTTTCAATGGGGCTCAAAAGATCAATGGCTTTAATTCCAGTCGCTAAAATTTCCTTTTTTGCAGAGTGAAGATACATTGGAAGAAAGGGACGGTGGATTGAGCGTCTTGGAAGATTTTCAAGGGGTTCTCGTTCATCAATCGTATTGCCAAAAACATTGAAAACACGTCCGAGAATTTCTTTTCCAACAGGGACCTTAATCTCTTCACCGGTGTCAACAACAATCATACCTCTTGAAATTCCATCTGTCGATTGCAGAGCGATTCCTTGTGCAAGAGTATCAGATACTTGATTGATCACTTCGAAATAAATGCGTTCTTCTTCTTTTTTGACATAGACGAGGGAATGAATTTTCGGCAATGAGACATCAAAAGAAAAATGGACAACACTTCCCCGAATCTCAAGAACCGTACCTATATTCATCAAATCACCTCATTACTTAGTTAGCTGATCTAATCAAATTATACAATGACATTATACCCCCCTAGACTTATGGGACCACATGGTCACTGAGTTTGTGATAATAATATCATTATTTTCTCTGAATGGTTTTTTTAATATGTTTAATCAAGACTATTAAATAAATATTTTAATTTATAATGTAGGTTTTAAGCACCATGTATATTAGAGCAAGATAGGTGGCAAGAGGACAAGGAAACTAGTTAAAAAGAGGAATGTATGTTAATTTGGGCGTTAATATTTTTTATTATAGCGATCGTTGCGGGTGTTTTTGGCTTTGGCGGGATTGCAGCTGGAGCTACAACCATCGCGGTATGGCTTTTTTGGATATTTGTAATTGTATTTGTTATAACACTTATAATGGGGTTAGTCCGTAGAGGGCGCTGAGTCTAATGTTAATCACTTTTTCCTCTAGCAAGAGGATTAGCGACGTTACTCAAGCGTTGGAGGCTGCTGTCAAGTCCCACCAATTTGGAGTCATGCAAATTCATGATCTCAAGAAGAGCATGATGAAAAAGGGTATAGAGTTTGAACGAGACTGTTTGATCTTTGAGATTTGTCAGCCGGAGCAAGCGAAGAAAGTTCTCGACCAAAACATGAGTATCTCCGCTGCCCTGCCC
>PFAC01000011.1 GCA_002773835.1 Chlamydiae bacterium CG10_big_fil_rev_8_21_14_0_10_35_9
ATAGTCCATGGCCATTCGTGTAAGAGCGTTCAAGCTTTCCTTGTCTTTACTTCCAAGGTTGGGAAGTGGTGATCTCATCATGTTGATACAACCTTTTTGGAACTTATTAACCTTGAGACCTTTTTCGTAACCAATTGCAAAAATGTGTGATGTATCACCTTCATCAGTTTCAACACCGTACTTCGCAAGGTTTTCAGCTCCTTCAACTAAGCCCACATACTCAATTCTAACAAGTGGGTTTTTAGCTGGCTTAAGAACACCTTCAGTTGTAAGCGTAGGAACTTTTTGAAGCTCCCAAAGATTCGAGTAAGAATAAATCCCGAACTCAACATTTGTTTTAGGATTTCTAAAACGATAGTAACCACTAGAATAAAAAATAACTCCGTTTGGAAGGTCATGCTTATCCCAATTTTTCTTTTTCTCACGTGACCACATAGGCATATAACCTAGTAACTCACCAACGATAACATCTCCTGCTTTGATATCACCTGCATTGTTAGCAGTAGGAACCGCAAAAATATGAATGTCGTCTTCACCGTCTGGTGCAGATTCAAATTCAGTGTCACCGAAAGCATCTAAAGCTGATTTGCGAGCATCAACAGCTTCGAGAAACAATTCTTTTTTGTCTGTGCCTGAAGTCGCATTGAAACGAACTAACTCATCAGGTGTTAGCCTTGCAAGGACAGCCTTCAATTCTTCTTTAATTGATGCTTGTGGAGTTGCTGTTTCATTTGCTCCTTTTGCACTCTTTGGTGTCGCCATAAAAAATATCTCCTAGTTATAGTTGTCTTGTAATTAAGACAACATTTGATCTCTGAAAATTGTTGAAAATTCTTTTTTATCTTTGGTGTAATGAAGTCTTAAGCTTTTAATTTTTCCATTGTCGATTAATTCTTCATAACCAATTATCTTGTCTGCAAAATCTAATAATTTTTTAACTCTACCATGAAGAAAAATAGGTAAGTTTTCAATTTGATTAATTGATTTTTTTGATTGTGTCATATTAAACTCCGTGTATTTCAAATTCAGAAGATGGACGAATATTAATTGTAATAGTTTGACCATCCATTTTATAAAACATATCTTCAAGAGTTTCAGTCATCAAAACAAAATGTCTTTTAGCTATCTCTCTTCTTCCAGCGCAATAGGAAATTCTTACAGGTTTATCAATTGGAAAAGGAACAATAGCAATTGTTTCAATATTAAGTTCATCCTCAATTACTTCAACAACATCGTATGCTCCTTGATAGACATGATCATCAAGCCACATAGTAGCTTGTGTGGTATCTTCTATTACAAAACAAACGAGCTTTGTTTCCATAAGTTCTTTGTGATGTTTTTCTAATCGTTCTTGTTCTGTGCTTATTGTGATTATTTTAATTTGACATTTTAAATGGTATTCTTTATCAACGGTATCATTAGTCTGATGATTCATTTTATGTCTCTCCAAGCAATTTTCGTATCAGTGTGTAGAAAAACTTTGCAATGAAATTCAGGTTCCGTCAACAATCAGATCACATGATAAAATCTAAAACAATCTTACACGTTAACAAAAAAAAAGGCCGTTCTCATAAAACGGCCTATATCACACTCTTTTGTAGCCTTGGAGGGACTTACTAAAGATATACTTATATTTTCCAGAAATTCTAACAAATTGCAACAAAAAAAAAGGAGGGACTTAATCCCTCCTTACCCAGAAAAAGAGGCATCATGATGACTGTGATACCTAATTTCTCTCTTATATCGTTTTAAATCACTAAAATCAATACCATGTTATAATTAAATTAAGTCATGGATGACGTTTTTGGCCATGGATGGCCTATCTTCTTTTTCTATAATATCCGTCCATTGGAGCGACTTCTTTCTTTTGATTTTGTTTCCAAACATAATAAGCCGCGCCAAGTCCTGCAATAGCAATTTTATTTTTTTGAGCAATTATTAAAAGTTGAAGAACACCCATACCCATAAAAATCTTTTTTAAATTATCTGTTGTTAAACCTAAAGTTTTTATTTCAGGTACAAGTGATGAAGCTTGTGTGATTTTATCAATAACTTTGTTGGCATATTCTTCACTACTTTTACCAACTATTTCAGCCACACTTGTTTGTGAAATAACTTCAGGTTCAATCACTTCATTTTCTACAGGTGTTGCTACCATCGACAAATCTTCTACTGTGTAATCAACCATCTTAATTCCCCTCATTAGTTATTTGTGATACACCTTTAATTTGTTTGTACTTTAAATAAGCAGTATAAGCTCCTAAAAGTGATGTCACTATTGTTAAAAATACCATTGCTGTTTCAATTTTTAAATTTTCATCTTTCATGCAATCCTCGCTTGTTTATGCGCTTGTTCTAATGTTAAATAAGCTACACCACCAAGAATAAGAAACAATGAACTAACCATCATCCATTTCATCCAATCAAACCCAAGTCCACCACTTCCAGCTTCTGTACTAAGACTTGTTGTTCTACCTATAACTTGAGGGCCATACATATCAACATGATTTCTAGTTGAAGATGGAAGTGAGAAAGCTAACATTTGATCTCTGACCAATTTCCAATCTTGAAAACCACCTTTGATCGTCACATAGTCAAGAGCTTGCATCCACCATTTTTCACCTTGATTGTAAGTTGAAGCTACAATCATCCACTTATCTTTTTCACTAATATTTTTATCAAAGTGAGGAGATACGATATTGTATTTATCTCTTAAGTGTCTTGTTCCATATTCAATATTTTTATCTGGGTCAAAAAGAATAGCATCTAATTGCATTGGTGAATTCGGAAGGCCATATTCATTAACAGCTACGTTTTCAGAAATTTGCATAAGTCCACGAGAATTTTCACCTGAATTAAAAGCTCTTGGATTTCCAGCACTCTCCTGAATAATCACTGAAGCAATAACTTCTTCAGGAACTCCATATTTTCGAGAAGCACTCTTTATCGAATTAACATAACTACTAACTTTCCAATCATTTAATAAGCTCATGAAAACTCCATCAATAAGTTTCTTATCGTCTTATTATGGCCGAAAATGAAGCATTGAGCTACTTAATGAGTAAAATTCCTGCCACGAGACCTAATGAGAATGAAATTGTGAGTCCTGCAATGACAAAAGTGGTATTTGGAAAAAGATTGATCTCAGGAGATACATCTAAGGCCTTTTCTTTGATTAGTTGACAAGAATTAACCTTTATTTGAAGTTCTTGTAATTTATCATTAATTTGTCGCTCACGGACACCATTATGACAAATCCAACCATTAGGAGTTCTTATTTTTTGACGTTCTATAAGACTTGGTTCTTCAAGGGTGATGGTATGTGAATCAGCTATCGCTCTTGTCATCATCAAGAATGTGATCAACACTGTCAGAAATAGATTCCAAAGATTTTTCTGCATTTTCTTTAACAACCTTTTTTATTTCGCTATCAGAGGCTTCGTCAATGGCATCAATTTCACGTTTTCTCTGCTCCCTAACCTCTTTCTTAGATTGTAAGAAAAAAAGCCCTAAAAGTCCAATTACGGCTGTAAAAAGGCCTAAAACAAACTCCCACCAAGATCGTTTATTCTCACTCATTTTTTCCACCCAGATTTAACCGATGATGTTACTTTTTCGCCAATATTTCCTGATACATAAACTCCAAATGCCCAAACTAAGAAGTCCAGAATTTTATCGAAGGCCTTAACTTTATCATCAACAGTTAAGCTCAAGGTTTGCAGAAATGCAAAATATAAAAGAACTCCTAGAATTAGGACTACTAAAAAGGCGATAAACTTTCTGGACTTAACTTTGGTTGTAAGATTTTCTTCTTCCATTAGAAGAGTTTGACATAGATAAAGACTCAATTCATCTTAGGAAAAATATGACTAGTGTCCAAATTATAAGAAAAAGATAATAATAATTAATTTGAAATTTTTTAACCACAAGTGGTTTATTCAACTCTGGTAAATTCATTACAAAATTATATTTACCCTTATTCATTCTTTAATTCTTCCATGAGTTCTTTACTTGGGTCAAGATGAATGGGTGTTGTTAATATATTACTTTTGTCTAGTATTCTCTTTGAATAACTACTTTTAATAGATTTGTAACTGTAATCATAAGATTTTTTAAGTTTTGGTTTAGGATTATTTCTTCTCCATTCAATTGCCATATCGGCATCTTTTTCCAGAATCATCTTATATTTTTTTTCCCAACGCTGAAGTTTTTGCTCATCTAGTAATTTATTCCTTTTTGGGTCATTTAGCATATCAAGAAAAGAACCTCTATTCATTGCTGTTTTCAATGTGGCAAATTTGAAATCTTGCATAATTTTTAATTCTGCTAAATCACCCCTTAGAAACTCAACTAAATCTTCATATTTAAAATGACTTGTTTTTCTCGATTCAAAACCTTTCATTGTTATTTTTTTCTTCATAGCTTCAAAACCTTCACCATATTCATTGATATAAGTTTTTGGTAAAAGA
Organism: Chlamydiae bacterium CG10_big_fil_rev_8_21_14_0_10_35_9; assembly: GCA_002773835.1. Classification (GTDB taxonomy): domain Bacteria; phylum Chlamydiota; class Chlamydiia; order Chlamydiales; family SM23-39; genus 21-14-0-10-35-9. The sequence continues at coordinate 4,470 of PFAC01000011.1, forward strand.
AAACAAGCTGAATCAACTTCATACTCAAGTTTTAAATCACCAAGCTTCTCACCTGTATCAAATTTCATTGTCGTAAAGATTGAATCAGTATCAGTATAAAAAAGATGATCTTTCCCAGCTTTCATATAGCACTCTTTGTGCATAAGTACTCTTGAATAACTTGTTACGAAACAAGGTATAGCAACATTTACTTTTGAATTAGATAACTGTACAGGTTTAGTGCAAAGTCTTATTTCAATGTCTGATTTCTCATCATAAATAAGACTATGTTCAATTAAATCAAGTGAAAAATAATCATCAATAACAAGTTGTTCTCGATCAATATTCATTCCTAATTTTCCATAACATGAATTCATTAATAATTTAGTAATCATATCTGTTACAGAATCTTTTTCTTGCTTTGCTTTAAGTCTCATTTTATATAAAGTATCAATAAATTTTTTAAATAAATAACCACCACTTTCAAATTCAATACCTTTAATAAATTTCAATATTGTAACACCAAGCGATTTAGCATATTCAAGTTCATAGACAGTCCAATGACCTCTGAAGACACCTGTTGGAAAAATAAATCTAACATCACCATTATCAAACTCATGACTAATGCCTAAAGGTGGGCACCATAATGATTCAGGAACATCAACAATTACTTCCCAAATGGCCATCGCTTTACCATTAAAATCTTTTTCACCTTTCAAATGCTTCTTAAAAGCACAAGGATATTCATGTCGTGACATCACAGTTGGATAAAGTGAATTTACATCGTAATAATAAAGTTTCTCTGATCGCTTAATTTGTGCATCTAATATTTCAAGCTCATCATTGGTAAACGGAGTAGTATATTCTCTCTCAAGATATTTATTATCATACATTGTTCTAAAAATTTCTGTACGACCACCATAGTAAGCCTTTCTTACAAAATCATCTTCATCCCAATTAAGACTTGCTACTTCAACTTCAAGCATAGCCTCCCATACTCTTAACGCTTGAGAAGCTACAGTTATTGCGTGTCCTGCCATATTAACTAATGGCCATTGATAAAATTTATAAATAGATTGCCAAAGAGAAATACAATCTTTTTCTAAATAATGAAGAACTTCTTCTTTTCCATCAATTTTAAATTCATAATAATCTTTATCATCTTTAGATTTAAAATCTGAATAACAATATCTAATTTTTGATCTATCATAATTTTTTGGTAACTTTTTAATTTCTTTTCCATCATAAAAAACACGATACTCTAAAACACTTTCAAACTTTTCAGCTATGGCATCTAGTGGCACATTTTTTACTGCTGTTAATACTTTTGCAGAATAATCTCTATCATGCCAAGCATCTTCTAAGAATTTAAAATCAACTGAACCTTTTTGAATTTCAACATTCATTGATTTGGCTAATTTTTTAAGACCAACAGGAAAAAGAGCTGATGAATCTACAAAGTTAATTCCTTTCTTTTTGGCGTTTCTTCTCTCTTTTATTTCCATTGATAATATGCCACTTCCTCTTGGAATCATGCCACCAATGGTAAATCTTTGTTTATCTCCAAAAAAAATAGATTTAAGTAAGAAATTAAAATCATATTTACCAGCAAAATGCCCAAATATGACTTTTATTTTAAAAGCTTTGCAATAATCATACATGAAACCAATGGCTTCTTCTAAATCAGGAAACCAGCGATATATTTTTTTATTTCCATCATAGAAACCTACGCATAAAAAATTAATCCAATCAAACGCTTCAATGTCGAAAGTAGCGAATACTACTTTTTTCTTAGATTTCTTTTTCACCAATCCCTCCAAGGACTTTAATATGGTGTGTATGGTTCGTTGGTTATATTCATATCAACAACTGATTCAACCATTGCTGTTCTAATGACATAACCAAAAGCTCTGCTCGCTCCTGTGTAATTTCTCATCCTTGATGTAAACTTTTTCCAAAAATCTTCAAAAGCTTCTTTTAAATCTTTTTTATCACTTATGTACATTCTTCTAGTCGATACACCATCAACTTTTAACTCTAGTTTCGCATCAAATTTACTGGATATTATTTTTACTCCATCTTTAGTTGTAATAAAATGTTTTGTTAAATCTTTATCATCATAAAGAAGTCCATAAGTTAATTTGATAATAAACTTATTATCAATTGATTGAAGGCCATATTGATGAGTATAATCCCAAGATTCATTAACAGCATCCCAAATTCTATCTTTAACTCTGTCATGATCAAGTGAGCCTGTTTCACTTGGTAAAACGGTTGGCATCTTTATTGGATTAGCAAAAGCTTTTTTAACTTTTATATATGTTAATTTCTTATTTTGCTCACTGTAATAATATGACTTAGTATCTCGATAAACTAAACGATAATTATATTTATCAGATAATGCTTCAAAAAATTCATCAGGATAACCTACATCTATTTCATCTTGATTCTTTTCTAAGTACTTTTGAATTTTCTTAATTTCTGATGGTTTCTTATCTTTTAAAAAAGGAGTACTTTCGGTTTCTTTTATAAAAATTTCTTCTTTAGCGTTTTCTAATGCTTTGGTTACTTCTCTTTTTTTAATACTCTTACTTGCTGATATTTTTTTAAAGTCATTAGAACGAACAAGCTCATAACCATAGTACGTTAAAAACTGTTTTGCTTTAGATATGTTTTTATGATCGAGAAGATTATTGTTTGAATCAAGATAAAAATTATAGAATTGATCTGGCTCAAGAAGTGGTAATTCTTTTTTAATTATCCTTAAAGATTCTTTTAAATTCTTTTTCTTCTCTTCATTTTTTAAAAGATTTTTCTGTATTTTGAAATAATAATTATCTAGGGTTAATTTTTTCTCTTGGTTAGTCCAATTGCTACCAAATAAAAAATCATCAACTTTCTTGTTCCCCCAGTAGAATCTAAATCCTATAGCTTTTTTAAAATTCCTTAATGAGAGAATTTTTCCATTCTCATCAAATAAAGAGTAATAAAGATTTTTTTGCGACATTGCTACTCATCCTAAACTATTTAACTTAAATATGATCTGCCAAGATTATTTAAGTCTTATTCTGGTTTTCTGTAATTCAAATTTTTTATAAATATCAATTTTAGATTTTATTAAGTCTTGATTTAATTTTTTAGTTATTAAATACAATTTACTAATTAAATCATTCATTCTAATTAAATCATTTGATAGTAAATATTCAATTTTTATAATTTTTTGTTTCATATCATAAATACTATTTTTCGTGTATTTTAAAAGATCATAAAAATTTTCTCTTGTACGATTATCTAATTTTTGAAGTTTAAATTCACTATCATTCATTTTGGTTGACATTGAATTTAAATCTTTTTCTAATTCTTTCATTTCATTTTTTATAGATTCAACGATAACCTTTGAATCAACCATTTTCATTTCGCTATCAACATATTTACTCATGTCAGATAATGAACCATTGAAATTTTCTTTAACTAATTTATCTAATATAGATTTTATTCGATCTTCCCAACTTGAGAACTTTGATAAAATTTCATTAAACACGTTAGCGTAGCCATCTTGAAGTTTATCTAGTCTTTCTTCAATTTTGTTAAATTTTTTACTTGTTAAGTCTTGATGATCTTTTAATGAATCTTTTAATCCAGCGATATAACCTTTTACAATATGAACAACAATAGCACTGAATACAAGACCAATTACTGTATTTAAAACTTGATCAAAATTCACATTAATCCTTTCTTGATACAACTATCAATACATTCACAGATAACCATTGCTAAACTTTCATTAGCAAAGTTATAAATTGTTTTGTTAGATGGTCTAAAAACTCTGCAAATATATTTTTTAGACTCACAATCCCAACCAAACTCATAATTAATTAATGTATTATTATCAAGAACACTTCTAATAAGTTTTATAGCTTCGATGTCTGATCGAGTATAACCCATATAAGGAAGTCCGTATCGTTGAGCTGTTTTCATTTCAAATTCTTTACGATAGGTATCAGTCATCATAGTATTACTTCTTTTTCAAGGTTAAGGATTCATTAGTTAAAATCAAATCATATCCTTTATGATTTTCATCAAACCATTTTTTAGCTACAGTAAGTTTGATCTCAATCTTTCCACCATTGTCATCAGCAATTTTTTTAATTGCATTTACGGCCATCTTGATTAATGCTTCTTTACCAAACATAACTCTCCTAACAATTTAATGAATAGTTATTTTTAACTTCTTTAAAATTTGCTCAGGTTTTTCTTTGTAGATTTTACATAAGCTGACAAAAACCTCCATTGAAAGTCCTTGAGTTCCACATTCAATGTTTGCAACATTGGATTGAACACAGCCCATCTTTTTAGCAAGTTCTTTTTGTGTTAAATTATTTTTTACACGAAGTTCTTTAAAGGCTTCTGAATCAATAATCATATTAATTAACCTTGCTTGATTCTTGTGTTTTTTCTTGTCTTAATTTATTAACTATGTTTGAAACAACTACAAGTTTCAAATCACAAAGTTGAACATCATAAACAGCATCACGAGTTGCTTCACCAGCTCCTATTTCAGTTTTCAAAATAATATTTGATTTCAAGCTATCCAAATAAATAATTACTGATTCGTAGTATTTGATTTTTTCATCCAAATTCATCTTCACAATATCTGCTGAACTACTACTCAAGATATTATTGTTTATTTTTTGTTGAGCTGATTTTTGTTGAGCTGTTTTTTTGACTACTTTTTCACTTGTTTTTTTAGAACTCATTGCGTTACTCCCTTGTAGAATTTTGAAATAAAAACTGTTATTATATTGAAATCATTTACTCTGATTAATGTCAATAATTTTAGACCAACATTAACTTAACTCTGAATTATATCTTAAACTTAATGCTTAAAATTCACAAAACATCTTGATTTAATAAATAGTCAAGAACATTCTCGCCATCCTAGAAGTATAG
>PFAC01000030.1 GCA_002773835.1 Chlamydiae bacterium CG10_big_fil_rev_8_21_14_0_10_35_9
TTAAAGAAATCCCTGTTAATGCCAAGCTATTAGTAAAGGCGGGAGAAATTGTCCCTTTAGATGGAAAAATTATAGAAGGAAGATCTTCTTTTAACCTTGTGCATTTAACTGGTGAAAGTGCACCTGTTGTAAAAGATGTTGAGGATGATGTGCCTGCTGGCGCACGCAATTTAGAGTCAGCCATAACTTTATTAGTAACGAGAACAAGCTCAGACTCTACTCTTTCTAGAATTATCCAACTAATTACTCAGGCGCAGGAAGCAAAGCCAAAGCTGCAAAGGTGGCTTGACCGTTTTGGAAAGGTATATGCCTCATCTGTTATCGGCCTTACCTTTTTGTTTGCTTTTACTCTGCCATGGATCTTCTCCATCAATTACTTAGGTGATGAAGGCTCCATTTATAGAGCCTTAGCTTTTATGATCGCAGCCTCTCCTTGCGCATTAATTATTGCCACGCCTACTGCTTATCTTTCAGCTATTAGCTCGTGTGCTCGGAAAGGGATATTACTTAAAGGGGGGATTACACTTGACGCGCTGGCCTCCTGCAAAACTATTGCCTTTGATAAGACAGGAACTCTGACTACAGGAGAGTTAAGCCTTACCAAAGTAGAAAGCCTGCAAAACAAACCACTTTCTGAAGATGAAGAGAAAAAAATATTATCGATTGCAGCTAGCTTGGAAAGACATATTGTCCACCCAATAGCAACAGCTATTGTGACATATGCACAAAAAAACCACATTCCTTTAATTGAGATTATCGACTTCAAATCACAGCCAGGATTTGGTCTCCAAGGACAGTATGATGGTTCTTTAGCAGCTATTGGCCTACCGGAATTCATTAGCTCCTTACTACCCCATGAGCAACAACAAACATTTTCTGAAGAGCTTTCTTCTGTCCAAAGAGACGGGCAAGTCTTAGCCTGCCTTCTCTTTGAAGGAAATGTTTATTTGTTTCGCTTTACAGACTCGATCAGAGAAAAAGCCAAAGAGCTTATTTCCATTTTAGAAAGCAAGACAAATATCACTTCCGTTATGCTTACCGGCGACCATGCTAATACTGCCAACTCAGTGGCAAAGCTTTTAGGGATAGAAAAGGTATATGCTGATCTTCGGCCGGAAGATAAGCTTAACCTTGTTGCCAAACTTTCTCAAGAATCAGGACTTGCTATGGTTGGAGATGGTATTAATGACGCACCTGCCCTAGCGAGAGCCACTATTGGTATTTCCTTGGGCAAAATTGGTAGCGCTACGGCAATTGATGCATCAGATGTAGTCCTACTAAATGATGATTTACACCTAATACACTGGCTTTTGAATAAGGCTCATAAAACTATAAAAATAGTAAAAGAAAACCTATCTTTAGCCTTAAGTGTAATTTTTTTAGCAACGACGCCGGCTTTATTAGGTCTTGTACCTTTATGGCTTGCAGTTGTTTTACACGAAGGAGGGACCGTTCTGGTCGGCCTAAACAGCCTTCGTCTTTTAAAAAAATAATTCAACTAAGCTATAATAAACTATAGAGGGAAAATTTAAAAGGCATCTCATGGATCGAAAGTCGGGGCTTACTCGTGAAGAGTTAAAGCTGGCTATTACGAATGAAAGCCAGCGGTTTGAAGAATTCTATTTTTGGCTTGAACAGCACATGCCCCCTTCTTTTTTTGAAGAAATTGACCATGAAGACCTACTTCTGATAACTCATAACCTCATGAGTTTCCATCTTCAAGAATTCTTCAGCTTGATACATCAAAAAAATAGCGCCATCGTTCTTTGCTTAGATAGCCCAACAGTGGATTTGAAAATTTTAAAAAATTTTGGAATGCAAGGTATCCGTTATTATAGAACGTTTATTTCCAATGAGCCCCCTCCCTTTCCTGAACTGACAAGCAACCTTAGAATTGGCATTGTCTATTTCACAAAAGCACAAGAAAAAACAGAACAAATATTAACAGAAAAAAGAAAACAAGAATTGCTCGAACTTGTAAAAACTAGAAGCCCAGATTTTACAGAAGAAGATTTTAACTCGTTAATTTCAGGAATGGACTCTAGATTTTTACGATCTATGACTACAGAAAGACTGATTACTGCTTTGAATATGTTTTTCCGTGCTAAGACGAGGGATCACTGCCAGTATGAGGTAAGTTACAACGAGAACTGGCAAGAAAAAAATAAGCCTTCTATGCAAATTGTCCTCGCTTGGAAAAATGTTCCCCGCTACCACTTCTTATATCGTCTAGCTCAAACTATTTACCGCCATAAATTAGATATGCAGCATGTAGTTGCGACATATGTAGCGCCTTTTAGTACTGAAAGTATTTTAATTATGTCGATTGCTCTTCATGGCGCCTCTGGTAAAGCTGCATGGGATGAGGCAGATATCCCTGACTTTTTAAGAGAGCTTGCCACATTAAAATACTTTGATGCTTTTGATCTTATTGAGAAAACATTTGTAACACCAGATTTGCTGTCAGGCAATATGGCAAACTTTCTGCGATCAACTATAAATTTTGTGCACCAATGCTTAGTCCATGATGACCCCAACCTATATTCTATCACAAATATTGAAGAAGGAATCTGTAGACATCCAGAGCTCACGCAAAAACTTTGCGAAGCTTTTGAGTGGAAGTTTCACCCAGAAACACATAATTTGGAAAAATTTTACGAAGAAAAAAATCACTTTTTATCTTTAGTAGAGGCTTTAGATACCGGCCATGAGATCAATGACTTAAGACGTAAAAATATTTTGCGACAAGCCATGAACTTTATTGAACACACTTTGAAAACGAACTTTTATAGAACAAATAAAACTGCATTGAGTTTTAGAATTGACCCTGAATACCTCAATCACGTCCCTTACGAAAGAAAAGATATTTTTCCAGAGCTACCCTATGGAATCTTTTACATAAAAGGAATGCAGTTCATTGGGTTTCATATCCGATTTAAGGATCTTTCCAGAGGAGGATTAAGGACTGTCGCCCCTGAAAGGCTAGAACAGTTAATCGCCGAGAGAAATCACGTATTTTTAGAGTGTTATAATTTATCTTATACACAACAAAAAAAGAACAAAGACATTCCGGAAGGAGGCTCGAAAGCAGTTATTTTACTTGAGCCTTTTGATAAAACTACTCATGAAATTGACATTTTCAAAAAAGAATTAAAGACAGCAAACATGCCCTCTGAAGAAATTGAAAAGCATGTGAAGTCCTTTCGCAAAAAGCATAAGGTAGAATTTTTACATCAAGCGCAGCGTTCTTTTGTTAATAGCTTTTTAACCATTATTAATTGTGAGGATAACGGCCAACTTAAAGCAAAACATATTGTTGATTACTGGAAAAGACCTGAGTATATCTATTTAGGCCCCGATGAAAACATGCACAATGAAGTCATTGAATGGATTGCTCAGCATAGTGAAAAACATGGGTATCAACCAGGTAAATCTTTTATAACCAGCAAACCAAGCCTAGGCATTAACCATAAAGAGTTTGGTGTGACTTCGCTCGGAGTAAATGTTTATATGGAGCAGGTCTTGCTGTTCTTAGGTATAGATCCTTCTAAAGACATATTTACTGTAAAAATTTCAGGAGGCCCAGATGGAGATGTAGCTGGAAATCAGTTGCATAACCTTTATACGCATTATCCAAAGACAGCCAAACTCCTCGCTTTAACTGACATATCAGGTACTATTTATGATCCAGAAGGACTCGATCTCGAAGAAATGGAAAAATTGTTCCAAAGTGGATTATCTATTCGAGAATATCCTGCTGAAAAACTCCATGAAGACGGATTTTTACTCGACCTAAGATCTAAAAAAGAGCAAACAGCCTATATTACACAAACTCTTTGCTGGCGAAAAAGAGAGGGCAAGCTATGCAAAGATTGGCTTTCTGGTAATGAAATGCAGCACTTGTTTCGAAACAATGTCCACCAGGTCAAAACTGATATTTTTATTCCGGCAGGTGGCAGGCCTAGAACACTAAATAGCAGCAATTATCACGATTTTTTAGACGAAAACAAAAATCCTACCTCTAAAGCTATTGTCGAAGGTGCCAACCTTTACCTTACACAAGAGGCACGCCGGGCTTTAGAAAAATTAGGGGTCTTAATTATTAAGGACAGCTCGTGCAATAAGGGAGGAGTTATATGCTCTTCTTTTGAGGTTCTCTCTTGCCTTGTTTTACCAGAAGAGGATTTTTTAAAAGAAAAACCCCAGCTAGTAGGGCAAATTTTAGAAATTATCAAAAAAACAGCTTTAAACGAAGCTAGAATTCTTTTGCACACCCACCAAAAAACAGGAGAATACCTAACCGATATTTCTGAGTGGGTCTCTGAAAAAATCAACTGTTATAAATATCAGTTATTAGAGTATCTGGAGTCCATTAAACTGTCAGATAGTTTTAAAGATCCACTCATTCGCTGCTTGTTTCAATACTGCCCTGAAATTATCCGCAATAATTATACCAAGGAATTGCTAGCAAATGTCCCCGACATTCATAAAAAAGCAATTATCGCCTGTTATATTGCCTCTAATTTAGTTTATAACCGAGGATTAAGCTGGTCACCAAGCATTATTGATGTCCTGCCACTGATAGCCCAAGACCCCAATATAATGGGCTCTTCTAAAAGAAGATAAACAACTTATTTTAAATCACATCTTAAATACCTGTATATAAACACTATAGACCAAAACTCAGCAATCAAGTAATTCGATTGCTAAAAAGCCTTGCTTTCGCCTATACTCTTTGATATAATCAGAATCAACTTAAGTTAATTTTGCTATGGCTGAGAAAAGTTTAAAGAACATATCTTTAAAAAAACCTTCTAAAAATGAGCGAGAACGCTTTGTCCTTTTAGGATTAGTAGATCTTTATGTTGCAACGAATAAGCCTATCGGCTCCAACACTTTAAAGGAAAGTGGCTTTGATTATTTGAGCTCAGCTACAATACGAAACTATTTTGCCAAGCTGGAAAAAGAGGGATATTTATACCAACAGCATTCTTCAGGTGGCAGGGTTCCTACTCCTAAAGCTTACAAATTTTATGCAGAAAACTCCTTGAAAGGGCCTACCGTGCAGGCACACGAAGATCAAGACCTTCAAGATGCTTTAAAAATGAATACCAAAGAGATCCACAGCTATTTATCTTTTGCAGTGGAAACTCTTTCTGAAATGACAAATTCCTCTGTAATAATTTCAACACCTCGATTCGACCAAGACTTTATTAAAGACGTAAAACTTTTAGCAATTGATGAGAATCGAACTTTATGTGCTCTAATTACTGATTTTGGCCTTGTTAAGACAGAGACCTTTTATACTACCGATGAGTTGGAAGATTTAGGTGCTATCGAAAAGTATTTTCTTTGGAGGATGAGCAAGTCCAATGAAAAGCCTTATTTTTTAAATGAAACCGACGCCAAATGGGCGCAAAGACTATACAATGAGATAGTGGTAAGACATTTAGCAGGATATGTTCACTTTTTCAAAGAAGACCTGTTTAGAACCGGCCTTTCCAAATTACTCACTTACCCCGAATTTTCCGATGCCATGAATTTGTCTTCGGCTCTTTCTATTTTTGAAAATGAAACACTGATGCAAAATCTTCTGCACCAAACTACTAGAGAAAATTGTGTAAAATATTGGGTTGCCGAAGATTTTCAAGAGAAAAAAACAGCTGATGGAGCGTATTGCAGCTTTATTACGATCCCCTACTACCTCAATCAGTCTCCTGCTGGATCTATTGGCATTCTTTCTCCTATGCGCATCAACTATAAAAAAATATTCGGGATAGCTAAATTATTTAGCTATTATTTAAGTCAAAATTTAACGAACAACCTTTACAAGTTTAAAATTCATTTCAGGCAACCCTCACAATCTAGTATGGATCAAGAAAAGCTACATGAAAGCCAATCGATCTTACTAGAAGACAAGAGCCGTTGTTTTTAAATTAGGAGTATTGAATGGAAGAAGATAAAGACTGGCAAGAAGCTTTAGAAGAACTGGAAAGCAGCAACGAAAAAATTGGTGGAAAATTTACCAGTGAAATTGAAGAGCTGAAAAAAAATGAAGAAAATGACTGGCAAGCTCTTAAAAAGCTGATTTCAGAAATTGACCATCTGAAAAAAGAAGAAATGCCAGAAGATTTCAAAGATAAATACCTTAGAACTTTAGCTGAACTGGAAAATGTCAGAAAAAGAATGCAAAAAGAAAAACAGGAGTCTCTACGCTTTGCTATTGACAATGCAGTTAGCGAGTTTCTTCCAGTTATAGACAATTTTGAAAATGCTCTGAAGTTTGCCTCAAGTGCATCAGAAGAGCTAAAAAACTGGGCTTCTGGCTTTCAAATGATTTTATCCCAGTTTAAAGAAGTTTTACATAACCACGGTGTGGTAGCTTTTCATTCGGTGGGCAATAAATTCGACCCTCATTTTCATGAAGCAGTAGAGATTGTCGAGTCGGATACATCAGAAGACGGCATTATTTTAGAAGAGTTTGCCAAAGGTTATAAGAGTGCTTTTAGAACAATTAGACCTGCACAGGTAAAAGTTTCTAGAAAAGTACAAAGCACTCAAGAAGATTTAGATTTAAAACAAAAGGAGAATGAACATGTCCAGTAATAAAAAGAGAATTATAGGCATTGACCTAGGTACTACCAATTCTTGCGTAGCTATTATGGAAGGTGGCAGCGCTAAAGTTATAGCTAATGCGGAAGGGACAAGAACTACCCCTTCAGTCATCTCTTACAAAGGAGAAGAGAGGCTAGCTGGAACACCTGCAAAAAGACAAGCAGTAACCAACCCTGAAAAAACTCTTTCTTCGACTAAAAGATTCATCGGTCGAAAGTTTAGAGAAGTATCAGAAGAAATGAAAACAGTTCCTTACAAAGTAGTTGAAAATGCCAACGGTGACGTTGTTTTTGAAGTAGAAGGGAAAAAAGTCACTCCAGAAGAAGTGGCAGCTCAGATTTTAATAAAAATGAAAGAGACTGCTGAAAACTATCTTGGAGAAAAAGTTACAGAAGCAGTTATTACTGTCCCTGCTTACTTTAACGACTCGCAAAGACAGTCTACAAAAGACGCTGGCCGTATTGCAGGTCTTGATGTTAAACGTATTATACCTGAGCCTACAGCTGCTGCTTTAGCCTATGGATTAGATAAGCAAAGTGATAAAAAAATCGCTGTATATGACTTAGGTGGTGGTACATTTGATATTTCCATCTTAGAAATTGGTGATGGTGTTTTTGAAGTATTATCTACTAACGGAGATACTCATTTAGGTGGAGATGACTTTGATATAGCTATTATCAACTGGATTTTGGATGAATTCAAAAAAGAAAACGGCATAGACCTATCCAAAGATAAAATGGCGCTTCAAAGACTAAGAGATGCTGCCGAAAAAGCTAAAATGGAGCTTTCAGGTACGCAGTCTACAGAAATCAACCAGCCGTTCATCACAATGGATGCAAGCGGGCCTAAACACTTATCTTTAACTTTAACCCGTTCTAAATTTGAAAGCTTAACTCATGATTTAGTAGAAAGAACTGCTGAGCCATGCAGAAAGGCACTAAAAGATGCTGGTCTTTCTCCTAGTGATATTGATGATGTCATCTTAGTAGGTGGTATGACTCGTATGCCAGCTGTTCAAGCAAAAGTAAAAGAAGTGTTTCAAAAGGAACCTCATAAAGGGATCAACCCAGATGAAGCTGTGGCCTCTGGTGCTGCTATTCAAGGTGGTATCATTGGTGGTGATGTGAAAGACGTTCTATTATTAGACGTTGTACCATTAACTCTTGGTATTGAAACATTAGGTGGCGTGATGACTCCTTTAATTGAAAGGAACACCACAATACCTGCTCAGAAAAAACAAGTTTTCTCAACAGCTGCGGACAACCAGCCTGCTGTAACTATTGTTGTTCTGCAAGGTGAAAGACCAATGGCAAAAGACAATAAGGAAATTGGTCGCTTTGACCTTAGTGATATTCCTCCTGCACCTAGAGGGACCCCTCAAATTGAAGTTGCTTTCGATATTGATGCAGACGGAATTTTAAGTGTTTCTGCTAAAGACAAACAATCTGGCAAAGAGCAAAAAATTAAAATCGAAGCCAAGTCTGGTCTTTCAGAAGACGAAATTAACCAAAAGGTGAAAGAAGCAGAACTGCACGCTGAAGAAGATAAAAAGAAAAAGCAAGACATTGAAACAAGAAATGAAGCAGATGCCTTAGCTTTTAGAGCGCAAAAATCTTTAGATGAGTTTAAAGATAAACTTCCATCTAATATTTCTTCTGAAATTCAAACAAAGATTGATGCCTTGAAAAAAGCATTAGAGGGAACTGATTCAGCTCTTATTCAGTCAGCTTCAAAAGATTTGCAAGATGGTATGCAGAAAATTGGAGAAGAACTGCAAAAAGCTGGCGCTCAAGCAGGACCTCAAGGTGCTCAAGCAGCTGGTGCTGAATCTACACAACAAGAGCAAGCTAAAGACAATGTCGAAGATGCTGATGTTGAAATTGTAGAAGACGAAAAGTAAGATCTTTTTCTTTTCCAAAAACAAAAAGAGGGCAAAGTTTTTGCCCTCTTTTTTTTTAATCTATTTTGATAGGCAGCTTTCCTTTAGCTGCAATTTTCCCCGATAAAACTTTATAGGCAGCTATTTCAGCCATCTCATCTTCTTCGTAGGCTACAAGAACGTTAGAGCAATTTTGAAAAAGTTTTAGAGAATAAGGAGATCCAAAAAGGACAAAAATAGTATTTTTAGGAGCCTCTTTTAATAGCTCTAAAAACTGATCTGAAAGGCCGAAATTAGGCTTTAATATATTTAGTTGACTTACAGACACAACTAAAGGATCAGCAAGATCAGACAAATCTTCTAAGCTGTACTGAGTTACTTGAAAATCTTTTTGCAATAGTTCTAATAGTTTGTTGGAACTTGCTCCTATCCGCAAAAAGTTTATCTTAGTTTTCAAAGTCAAAGGAAGAACTTTCTCCCTGTTGTGAACAAGGGTCATAGCTTCTTCAAAAAGAGCTTGTTTGATAGATAGTCCCTCTTTTTTATTAATTTCAAAAAAGGAAGGTCTTTTTTTAAGCTTATTAATTTTCTTTAATCTTGCATCTAGCTCTTTTTCAGAAAAAGATCCCTCTTGAAATTTTTTCATAAGAGAAAAGTACGCATTAGGTATGTCATTTTGCATAATTTTTTCTACATTAGGCATTATATGATCGCCATACAAGAGTATATCTATTCCTGCATCGTAGGCAAGGCATGCTATTTCCTCTACTGAGTAGTTCAGGGTCAGAGCCTTCATATTCAAGGCATCTGATATAATAACTGTATCCTTGTCTATAAGCCTTTTTAAGTATTTTATAGTTTTTTTAGATAGTGAGCTGGGATATAACGGATCTATATGAGGCGCTTTGATGTGAGCTACCATCACACTGGCAAATATGTTATCATAAGGGATCCAGTCCTCCTTTTTAAAAGAGTCTAAAGTCTTTTTTACCATTGGCAAGCAAACATGAGAGTCTTGAAAAGTGTCTCCATGTCCTGGAAAATGCTTATAGCAGGTAAGAAGACCTACATCTTGCATCCCCTTAGATATGATCTGAGCTTTTTTTTTAACTATTTCAGGGTCATCACCAAATGATCGCATATGTATAATGGGATTTTTTGGATTCGTGTTAACATCGACTACCGGTGCAAAATTAAGAATAGCCCCTGTCGACAAGCAGTCCTTTCCTATTTGTTGGCCCAATAAGTATAACAGTTTATTATCTTGAACAGCTCCTAATGTTAGGTTTCTTGGATAGGAGATTTCTCCTTTCATTCTCATACCAAGCCCCCACTCAGCATCCATACAAAATAAAAGAGGATCCGAAGTGAGGCCTTCTAAGTAAGAGATAAGCTCTCTTTGAGATATAGAGTTTCCCCCTTTTACTAGAAAGGCTCTTACGTGAAAGTCTTGTATTAGCGTTTGCAAATCTTTTCGATGGCTCTCATCTCCCTCGCAACAAGCTGGAGCAACAAATAAGGATCCTATCTTTTTATTTAAGGTACTATCCCCTAATACACACGTACATAAACAAATAAAAGAAATAATAAAATTCCATCTCATAAAGCAGACCTCCAACTAAAATAGACAGGAACTTTATATTATTTTCGGAAAAGAAGCTTTCATTGCTTGATGTGTTTTTTCAATAATCGAAAACTTTAAGCTTAAAACAGAACAGCCTGCTCTTATTTCATCCAGCGAGTTAGCTATTCTAAGGGCCTCATTAAAAGCTCCTATTTTAATATAGGCTAAAGCCACTTCTTCGCACCAAGAAAGGTATTTATTAGAACGGAAAAAATGTTCCTCAACTTTCAGTAACATTCTGTGAGCATCATCTAAATCTTCAATTGCTACACAACCTAGAGCTATTCCCATTAAAATTGATATGTCTTGGTCTCGATCACCACCCCAACTAAACATAGCTTCTTCTTTTTGCAACATTTCTCGAGCCTTATTTTTATCTCCACGAGCAATATAGGCTAAAGTAATTTCATGATAAGCGCGTTCTCTTCGAGTTTCATCAATTTTATCTGCTAACCTTTCTGCTTCAGGTAGAATATCAAGCCTAATGTAGGCTAAGACAATTTCTTCGAGAACCTTAGTTTTATAACAGGAAAGATGGACGACAAGCTCTTCTACCTTTTGCAATCGATTTTGCAAATCATTGAGGTTATCTAGTTTTATATAAGCTAGGCAAACTTCCTTAAGAGCGTCCAATCTGTCTACTCCAAAATCAGGAATCATATTGACAACACGAACTGCATTATCCAAATCCTTTAAATTGACACAAGCTAAAGCAATTTTCTGAAGAATAAAAGAACGGCCTTCCTCACTTGAATGTTTAAACTCTTCCATCAAATTAGCTATTCTTTCGGCTTCAGGTAAAATATTTAACTGAATGTAAAATAAGGCAATTTTTTTTAGAGGAATAGATCTTTGCATGGCATTGTGAATTCTATCAGCAGTGTCTTCGGAGTCTTTCAAAATCCTTACGGCATTATCTACATCTCCCATTTCAATATACATCGGGATGATTTTATGAAGATCTGCACATCTTTCTTTCGGATCAGGTAAATTAGCTTTTTCCTCAGCTTCCATTAAAGTTTTTCTTTTAAGCTCTACAATAGCATTTTGAGCACTTTCAAATGCAGCTTGCGACTGTTCTAGAGCTCCCCGATTATTACAAGCATGAGCTAGGCTATTAAAGATTGCGATCTTTTGAGGTAAATCAAGAATATTGCTAGCTAAAGTCATAATTTTATCATAATACTTTAAAGGCTCATCTATTATAGAAATACAAACACTAGTTAAAAAATTAGTGCTCATTTCACTTGGGACATTGAATGTCGTTATAAGTTCTAGTATTTCTGTGGGCACTTCTTTTAGATAAGTAGGATTTTCTAAAGAATCTACTGTTTGTTCATGAGAAATTGGTTTTAATTCATTCATATTGTCCTCTTAAGTACTGTTATTTTTAAAAAATTATTTAAATCGGGTCCAGAAGCTATATTGCTCCCTTAATTGAGGCGTTCATTTCCTGAGCAACTTAAAAAAACGAAGAAGCCCTTATTTGCTTGTTTGAAGTCTGGTTTGCTTTAAGGTCAACTTTTGTAATAAAGGAATTTAGAAAAGTAATAATTTCATTAAGTACAAAACACTTTGCTTGTACATCAGAAATCCCATTAGTTATCTCTAGCGCCTTTCCTAGATTTTTAAACTTAATATGAGCCGAAGCAACTTTTTGCAAACAAGTTGATCTTACTTGCTCATGAATGATTGTATTAGCTACTTTTTCTGCATAATCTAAGTGTCCTATCTCAATATACAAAGAGACAATTTTTTTGAGACAAGAAGATTTTTCCCAGTCATCAGTTACCTTCTCTATAGTTGTTTTAGACTTTTCAAGCGCCAACAATGCTTCATCTATATTTTCATGTTTAATTGCTGCCATAGCAATTTCAATAAGAATAGAAAACTGTCCTGTTTCTTCAAAAATCTTGTCAGCCACCTCTCTTGCTAAACTAAAATCTCTTAATTCTATAAAGCCGGAAGCAATTATTCTGAAAAAGGTGAATTTTGTTGGTTCATTCTGGACATTTTTATTAGCATCGTTGAGTGCTTCCATTAATATCTTTATGCCCTTAGTTTGAATAGCTGTATTTCCCTTATCTTGTAGACTATATTTATCGTAAGCTTTAGCAACTTCTTTAAGTGCATAAAACTTTTCTTCTCCGAAAGGCATTTTTTTAGCTATTCTTTCTGCCTTGGTCAAAGATCCTCGTTCAATATATGCCAAAACAATTTTTTTAAGGGTATGCGCAGTGCAATCTATCTCTTGCGCTTCATGCAAGCGGTCAAACTGAATGTAAAAATCTATGATTTTATCCTGAAAAGGAAATCTATTTTGTTTTTCTATGCTATTAATATCGATGCGTTCTACTTTAGATAATACTTTTTGAGCACTACTTTCATCACCAAGCTCAACATATGCTAAAAAAACCTCTTCAAAAATTAAAAGCATCAAATACTTTTTTACTTCCTTAAAGTCCATGATTTCATCAGCTAATGTTTCAGCATATATTAAATCTTTAAGCTGGACATATACGGTAATTACCTTTTTTAAGGCATAAGCCTGCTCCAAGTCATTAGGAAACCTTCTGATTAATTCTTCGGCTTGTTGAGCCAGCTCTCTTGCTTTGTCGCAATCTTTGGCTTCAACGAGGGCAAAAGCTATTTCTATAAGTGCATTAAACTGCTTTTCTTGTGATGAAATGGTCCTGACTATGCTTACTGCCTCAGAAAGTAACTCCTTTGCTTTAGGTAAGTCATATTTGTAATAAGCTAAGGCAATCTCTTTGAATTGAGTTACTTTAAATGGTTTATAGGTTATTGCATAAGCTGCATTTTCTGCATCTTGCAGTATTTTCTCCAAAAAACTTTTTTCACTATATGCCAAAGCAATTTTTCTAAGAGCAGATGATCTGAAATGTGGATAAGGAATGGTATGAGCAAGCTTTAGTGTTTTTTCCAGTACTGCAGGGTCTTCTAAATTTTTAAGGGTAATATAAACTTCGACAACTTCCTCTAATAAGCAGCTCCTATCCCATAAAGAGGATATTTTCCTAGTTAACCTCTCTATACTATCGATATCCCCAAAGCAAGCGTATGAAGTAGCCAGTTTTCTAAAATTAGCTAAAAAAGCTCCATAGCAATCATCACTATCAATATCTTCTTCACTTTTATTTAAAACCTTGTAAGCAATATTTTGCAAAACAGCTACTGATCGCAATAAAAGTTCTTTCGTTTTTACAAAATCATTTTGCTCATAGTTTGCTTTAGCAAGCCTTTGAAAAAAATCAGCTTTTAAAGGAACATCCAAGATATTTTGAGCCAGTTTTATGATTTTATCTGAGTACTCAAGCGGCTTATCAATGTACGTAAGACAGATTCCTTGCAAAAAATCACTACGGTTTTCAGCAAATTCCCCTATCATCTCAATAAGACAAGTCGGCAGCTCTTCTATCGTGTCGTCCTCTGGATTTTTCTGCAGATGCAGAAAAGTTATGGAAGTCGCATTGACTGGATTAGACATACTTTTGCCTATTATTTTGAGCGAAGGAATGTACTTTAAACAATTTTTATCACACAAGAAATACTTTTATACTTAAAGCAACTAACTTAACAGTTTTTCCAATCAACTCAAAATCATATTTGATGTTTAATGAAGATATAATTCATAACTATCTAGCAAATTTTTATATTATTCATGAATATTTATCATTTTTTATACACAAAGTACTTTTTATTCATAGCTATTGGGATGTGCTTTCATGT
The DNA here is from genome assembly GCA_002773835.1 of Chlamydiae bacterium CG10_big_fil_rev_8_21_14_0_10_35_9. Taxonomy (GTDB): domain Bacteria; phylum Chlamydiota; class Chlamydiia; order Chlamydiales; family SM23-39; genus 21-14-0-10-35-9. The sequence continues at coordinate 13,869 of PFAC01000030.1, forward strand.
AATGGGAGAAATTAATATTCCCAAAGAGCCTTTTCTATTTGTCAGGCATGGTAGAACAGACTGGTCAAAGGAAGATATTGCGCTAGGTCCCTTAGATTTGCCTTTAAATGAGTTGGGTATACAAGATGCTGAAAAAGCTGCATCTATTCTAAAGAACATTGAAAAAGAAGAAGTAGTGATTATCTCAAGTGAGTTGATGAGAACCCAGCAAACAGCTGCAATTATAGCAGAAAAAATACAACTACCTGTACATGTTCTTCCTAATTTATATGAAAGGTATTTTGGAGATTTCAGACTATTGAAGGAAAGCTCTTTAGAAAACATACTCTCTCCAGATGCAGAAACGCAAGAAGCGTTTCAGCAAAGAATTGATAAAGCTTTTTCGAATGCATTAAATGCAGAAGCTTTTACGGGAAAGTGTAAAATTATAGTAGCTCATAGCCACATATTTAAGTATTTATCCTTTCTATTAACAGGTGAAAAAGCATCTATTAATTATGGAGATGTTTTTTTATTTAAGCCGAGTGACAACAACAAAGCCTGGAGTTTGCAAAAAATAGAAACAACTTCTTCGAAGCTGAAGAAATCTTAAAAAGGTGCGCTAGCTCAACTAGCGCTCAAATTAAACTACAATGGAAACTCCATTAGCCTTTGTTTTAGATGCTGTCTTGCCATAGAACTAATATCATTTTCTTGGTCTGAATGCACTCGATATACAAAAGAAAATATCTTGTTTTCTTTTTCAACCCAACCAACAAACCAACTGACTCGTAAAGAATCTTCTTCACGCCCATGAGCAAAGTCTCCCGCTCCTGTTTTTCCATATAATGCCATGCCATTAGGCAACTCTTCACGAAATAAAACATCTTTAGTGTGTTGATAAGCTTGGCTAGAGACTGGTAGTTCTTGTTTAATCAGTTTGTTGATAAAAAGTATCTGTTCTAAGGGAGAAATACGAAGGCTAGAGCCTAACCAAGCATGGGTCAAGCCATTATCTTTTCCTAAATCCCCTTTTAGATTTTGATTGCCATAACCAAAGGCAGTAACATAATCCATAAAAGTCTGTAGACCAAATTTACGAGTCAGTTTTTGAGAAAACCAAACACAGCTATTTTCCATCCAATTTTTTGGATGATGAGAGGCGCTCCACTTTGTTAGAAAAAAGCTGTTCCATGTTTGATATTCTTCCTCAAATCGCCAAGTCGGAGTTTCTACATCTTGTAAATGACCTGTATCGAAACCAATTAAGCTTAAGCATATATTAAAAGTGCAATAAGGACTCATACGAGAAGAAACATCCCCTTCGCATACTAAAAATTTCTCAGAGGTTACATCATGTAAAATAAATGTATGTTGAATCCCCCAGAGAGGGATAATAGCTATTAGTAAATATAAAAAGCGCATAAAAATTGCCAACCTATTTTATTTTGGGCGAAAAAAATACCCCCAACTAAAATTATTGACAATTGCTTTGTAACTTTGCTTTGAAAAAATTTAGAAATCTAAAATAATTACATTACCCTCTGGGTCAATATTGTACTCATTACTTAATGCCTTAGGATTTATTTTAGCAACTCCAGCAGCTTTATTAAAGTTTAGAGGAATAGTAGGATCTGCTTTATGAGCCAATATGTGTTCCTTATGAGTTTCTAGTACCCGCACTAGAAAAGGAAGTCCTAAAGTGACCGCCTTAGATATCCTTTCTTCCTTGGATTTGCCTAATTGAGGATTATTCGCTAAGTTTACTAGCACTGCAGGCATATAGGTGGGTGTTCTTTCTAATTCTTCTTTTTGTGGAACATCTAACTGTTCTATGATTTTCGCTTGCACTTTAGGAGATAACTTTTGTACAGCCTGCTTTAGAATAGTTCCATCTTCAGGAGTAAATAACCGGAGCATGGCACCCATTCTTGTTAGAACTCGATCTGTTCGATCTTGAGGATTTAATCCCAACCAATTAGCCCTAATAGATAGATAAGTATTATAAGCGTCTATTTCTGTGGTTTCAGAAGAGGCCAAAACTTTGCATGAATCGAGTACTCCTTGCATAGCCAGATAAGTAGGCTCTGTGCAAACTAAAGATGATCGTTTATTTACATGGCCTAGAGCACCTGCTACATCACAAATATGAACAAAAAAGTCAAATGACAAAGCAATAGAAGATACTGCATTACTATTTAACTTTGAAAACATATCGGGTCCCCCTTCAATATGGGTAATATGTCCATAGTGAGCCAAATTTGCAGATTGAGTAATTAATTGTTTAGCTGCAGGAGAAAGTCGGTCAAACGTAGGACAAAGCTTTGGATGCGTTTGAAGAATTTGAATCACTTCTTCGTGGAAATCGTCATGATCTGGTGCTTTGGCTCCATAAGTTTTAAAAATCTCTCTAGCCTTTTCACTTTTTCCTATATCTCCTAAGACAAGAGAAGCTTCTAATGCTTGCATAAGCTCTAATTCAGACATTCCCAGATACTTTGATTTCAATAAAGCCATTCCTTGCTCGTGTAACTTTTGAAAACTTTCTCTTGAAAGTTTTGTATCTTCCTGTTGGTCTTTGGTAAATTCTAAATATGCCTCATCACTTCCATCGAGGATGAGCTTTAAACTGTGAAGAGTCATAATTGTTCGGTCAAATTCAATAAATTTTTTATCGAATAATTGCTCTGAATATGAACCTTGCAAGCTCGCTTGAGCTTCTTCTGTCTTGCGTACACTTTCGTCTGCTAGCCAAAGAATCTCGGGATATTGATCTATACATTGACGTACCCAATCAATATCTTTTGAAGCTGAGAATATTATTGGCTTTACTAACATGGCTGGATCAGAAGAAATTCCAGATCCATAGGCATTTGCCTTGAGAGGGATAACAAAAAGAATACCTGCTAAAAAAGCTAAGCCAATTAATCTGGTTTTATTGATTGTTGTTCCTTCGTTGGCGAAAGGTGCATGAAATATCTTTTGATTGAATAAAGATGAAGCTCGAAAAGAATTATTCATTGGAAATTTAGGTATGCTTCTTGAGGAAAATGATCTATATGCTGTATTAAAATTCGATGATGGAATGTGAGAAAAAAAATTATAACTTCTATTTATTATTCGCGTTAAAAAAGACATTTTATTAACTCCGTAATTAAAAACCCAAGATTTTACTACTAGTAAAAAATATAAGCCACCTTAAAAAACCTAATTTAATAATTTGCAAAATATTAAAACTAATAACTTGCCCTCGCCTATCTATGGTTCTTGAAAAAGATAAAAAAACTGTTAAAATACATATATTTTAAAAGTGGCTTACATGAAAACTGAAACACTTATACTACTCCAATCTCTGCTCGAGACTTATGGACCTTCTGGCCAAGAAGATGAAACAAGAGATCTTTGTCAAAAAATATTGAAACCTCTAGTTAATGAAACATGGGTTGACGATGCTGGAAATCTTATTGGGAAATTAAATGGCCAAGACAAAAGCGCTCCAGCCATTCGGATTATGGTCCATATGGATGAAATTGGCATGATTGTTAAAAGAATTAATGATGATGGGACTTTGCGAGTCGATCCACTAGGCGGCTCTTATCCTGCTTCTTTTGGACAAGGCTTGGTAGACATACTAGGGAACAATGAATGTTTTTCAGGAGTCTTATCTTTCGGTTCTATGCATACCACAAAAGAATCACCTCAAACTAACAAAATTATGCCCAAAGAGTTTAAAGGAGAAGGAACAGCTCCTTTTTGGGATAACGTCTTTATTACTACAAGAAAGTCCTTAAAAGAATTAGCTGATGCCGGTGTTCACCCTGGAACTAGAGTTGTAATAGCCAAGTCCAGACGTATTTTGCAGCAGTTTCAAGATTGTATTGCTGGATATTTTCTAGATAACCGAGCTGCTATAGCTATTGCCATAGAAGCTATCAAAAAAGTAAAAAAACAACAAAAAGACCTTCAAAGAGATGTGTACATTGTAGCAACTTGTTCGGAAGAAATTGGAGCAATTGGAGCATGCTATGCATCTCGAACGCTTCCTGGAGATATTTCGATTGCTATCGATGTAGGCCCTGTATCTACAGAATATCAAACGAAGCTCAACTCTGATCCCATTATAGTTTATAAAGATACTGAAGCAGTATATGACAAGCATATTTCAGATCATATATTAAGACTTGGGAAAGAACTTAAACTTAACCCCCAATGTGCCGTTTTCAGCACATATGCATCGGACGCATCTATCTCTAAAAGCAAAGGGCAGAGTGCAAAAGCAGCACTACTTTGCTTTCCAGTTGAAAACACTCATGGATATGAAATCGCTCACAAAGACAGCCTTGCTAATTGTGCAGACCTTCTTTCAGCTTACCTTTTAAATCCTACAGTAATATAAGGTTACTGCAAAAGGGTCATTTCCGACTCCATAGCAGCTTGCATTTTCTTTGTTGCTTGCTGCATTTTTTCAGAAGATAAAGGAGGACTTAGATACGCTATAATCATTTTGACGAGAAATATAAAAGAGGAACTATCTTTAGGTTGCTTAGAGATATAGTGAAAATGAACATGAGGCACACTTTGACCAACTTCTTTTCCATTTTTTTGATGAATAAAATAGGAAGTCGTTTGAAATACTTTATGAGAAGCCCTATTAACCTTCTGAATCACTTGATAGACTCGTACAACTTCTTCTTCAGATAGCATTTCAAGCCGCTTAACATGCCTTTTAGGAATAATGAGAAAATGGCTAGGCACAATTGGTTTATGTGTATACAAAGCCATGACCAATTCATCTTCATAAAATTTTTGACGACGCAGTATCTGTTCATTACAAAAAGCGCAGGTAGTTTGAGTTGGGAAAACCGCAGCTTTCTTTGAATAAAGAAAAAAGACACTAGCTATACAAATGAAAACTGTCAAAAGTAAATATAATATTCTTTTTCGAATCATAACAGATTAGCGCGCCTAGTAAAGAAACTCAGGCATCAAAATTGCATTTCTTAAAGTATCTATTTAAAAAACTGCGTAAAGATGCGCATAATATCCTGATAGGTCACATAGACAAAAAAGGCTATTAGCAAAATAACAAATGGGAAAATAAGCTTTTCCATTGTTTTAGGCTTCATCCGTTTTTTTGTAATCATTTCAGCAACAGAAATAAGTATATAACCACCATCTAAAACTGGTATGGGAAGAAGATTGACTATAGCTAAGTTTAAGCTGATAAACCCAAGCCAAAACAATGCTTCTTTTACCCCTTGCGCCCAACTCATTTGCACTGCTTGAATAATGCCAACAGGTCCTGACAAATGTTTGGGAGCTACAGTTCCGCTTATAAGACCAGACAGTGTTCTGTAGATATTAGAAAAAGAATATTGAAATAGCTCAAATGGATTAGGGTTATAGATAACCGGTTTATCTATATGCTGCATCCCTAAGAAAAGCATATTTTTTAAAGACTCATTTTGCCCTTTTAAATCCTTATGGAATTTTAAAAGAGGCTGTGGAACGACCGGCTTTAAAAGGTAAAGGTTTCCTTTTTGAGCTGGGAATGAATCAACGCCTATTGAGCTTACCATTGCTTTCAGATCATTAAAGTTTATATCTTTGGTGAACTCCTGATTAGCCTGATTCCAGTAAATTGGCTTATAGATATCTGGATTACGCTGAACGACCATAAGAGTTTTATTTACTTGCAATTCTTTCAATAAATCATAAGAGGAGTTAACTGGGACTCCATTGACAGCGACAATTTTGTCACCTGTTTCAAGTTCAATATGAAACGGGTTTCTTTTGGCATTTTCAAAAACTTTCTCTTCTAGTAAAGGATCTATTAAAGAAATGGGATATTCCACTTTATTATCTGTCGTAATAATAAATGGCAAAAAAGCTATTTCCTTAATATTGTCTTTAATTTTTGCTTCATATGCCCAGTCACTTAATTCATTTTTTTCAGAAAGGGACAGTTTAAATTCTTTAATAGGAAGCGTAGGAACAGTTGTCTGGTGAATGGCACCGTTTCTTTCAATCGTTATGAAGGCAGATTTCTGGTTAATTAAACGATTTAATTGCTGATGGGAAAAGACAAGCTCCCCATTTAACCATACAATTCTATCTCCTTTTTGAATGCCGCTCTCATTAATGGGAGCACTATCTCCGGACGCTTTATCAAAAATGACATAGCCTGCAGGTGACAAAACGCCAATAGTTTTAAGCGGTAATTGACTATCGTATTGATAGGAATACAAGTTATAATACCTTTGCAAATCTTTTCCAAAAAAGTAGTCAATCTTATTAACTGAAATAGGAATAGTTTCATTTTTGGATAAGGAAGGAATTATGATATCTCTAAAATCACGGTAGGGATGGTTATCATACTTAACAATCTGATCACCTGGCCTTACGCCAAATTTATACAAAACTGACTCAGTATCAATATAACCAATACGATTGGTAAATTGGCTTAAGTCTTTTTTTTGTCCTCCTAATGCCCAGATTAAGGTAAAAGCTAAAAAAGCGAGGATGATATTAAAAAGAGGTCCTGCGAATGCTACTTTAATACGGTCTAGCGGTTTTTTTCCAAAAAAACCATCTGGAATATCGTGTGGGTCAACACCATTTTCTTTTTGCATGCCAGCTATTTTGACATAACCACCGAAGGGTAATATCCCAATTTTCCATTCGACCCCTTTTCTTTTGAATTTATAAATTGCTTTTCCGAAGCCGATGGAGAAAGCTTCCACTCTCATTCCAACTTTTCTTGCAACCCAATAATGGCCCAGTTCATGTATAAAAACTAAAGCCCCTAAACCAAGAATTGCTAATAATATAGTAATCATATCTTGCTTGCTTCCTTTTTAGCTTCTAAATCAACACTTAAAATACTTTCCAAGGTTAGCATATTTTGAGGAGTGTGTGAAGCGATTAATTTTTTTAACTTGTCAGCAATATCTATCCAAGAAATTTCTCCATCTAGAAATCTTTCGACTAAGATTTCATTGGCAGCATTTAAATAACATGGATAGCTCATCCCTTTTTTTACCGCATCCAAGGCTAGAAAAAGACAAGGAAATTTATCAAAATCAACTGGCTCGAAAGTAAGCTCACTGTGTTTGGAAAAATCTAGTTTTTCTTTTGAAGGTAGTCTTTCTGGATAAGAAAGAGCATACCGAATAGGAATAGTCATTGTTGGATAAGATAAATTTGCCATAACTGTTTGATCGCAAAACTCTACCATAGAATGAACAATTGATTGAGGATGGACAAGTACTTCAATTTTATCTATTGGCATATCAAATAAAAAGTGAGCTTCGATAACCTCCAGACCTTTATTCATTAGAGTAGAACTGTCAATTGTATTTTTAGGCCCCATCTTCCACTTAGGATGTTCTAATGCCTGCTTAACGGAAACATTAGCTAGCTCCTGCTTTGTAAATGTTCTAAAAGGTCCTCCTGAAGCAGTTAATATAAGCTTGCTTACCTCTTTTTTCCTTTCTCCATTAAGACATTGAAATAAGGCGCTGTGTTCACTGTCAATTGGCAATAGAGCTGTTCCATATTTTTTAGCCAGATCTGTAATAAGTTTGCCAGCTGAAACAAGCAATTCCTTATTCGCTATGCAAATCTTTTTCTGAAGTTTTATAGCTTCAATGGCAGGCTCTAGAGCAGTAGTACCTGTCATAGCTAGAACAATCGTATCGATAGAAGGCTTTTGCACTACCTCTAAAAGACCATCGATTCCTGATAAAATATTATGACCGGACAGCCTTTTTTGAAGCTCCTTCGACTTTTCATGATCAAAAACAACCACATATTCTGGATTGAACTCTTTGATTTGTCTTTCCAGTAAATTGATATTTGATTTTGCAATCAAAGCTTTAACTTTAAATTTATCTGGATGGCATCTAATGACTTCTAAAGTGCTTTTTCCGATTGATCCTGTTGATCCAAAGATGGCAACTGCCATGATTTTTTCCTTTTTTTAATGATTAAAGCTAAAAAATAAGAAACAGCAAGTACAGCAATGCACATCCCTGCTGTTGAAAGAGGCATTTGATACATCGATAAAAAGTGCCTTGTTAGAGCAACTCCAATAATAGAAATTACAATTCCAAATAAAGGAGCAAATAAAAGGAGTTTTGTAAATTGATGAAAAAATAATCTAGCTAAAAGAGCAGGGCCTATAATATAAGATAAAACCATAATAACTCCGACTATCCTAAAAGAACCAATCACTGTAATGGAAAGCTGAAGCATTAAAAGATAGCTAAAAAATGTAGTAGATATTTTCATAAATTTAGCAAAGACAGGATCAAAAGTCGTTAGTAAATATTCTTTATAACAAAGAATAAATAGTGAAATATTTACTGCTGCAATGAAAAGTAACCATAAAAGATCTTTACTGACTAATGCATCTACATTTCCCATAACAACTTCAGTTCCAATATGAGCATTACGAGAAAAAACAGTGACAGCTACGATCCCCAAAGAAAATAGAAAAGTAAAAACCAAGCCTATACTGGCATCTTCTTGAAGCTTCAGCGATTTTGTTAAGAACTCACTTAAAAAGGTAGTTATCAGTGCACTGATTAACGCCGCGATGATAAATGTCTTTATACTTAGTGAAAACGGATGAAATCCTCCTTGAGAAGAAAAGGATAAAAGATAGGCAATCACTATCCCCACCAAAATCGTATGAGATAGGGAGTTGGCAAGCATAGTTGTTTTCTTTAGCATCATTACTACTCCAATGAGAGAGCAGGAAATAGCCATTAAACTTAACACAAAAATTTGTAACTCATCTTGAACCATCTGGCAGTTTCCAGAAATCAACAAGGGAATCCTAGAAATAAATGTCCAAAGGAACCCGAAAAAATTAACACCCCAATAAGGATTTAAACTTAGCATATTATAAACCTATTCTTTAGGAATGGGTTGAAGATGAGGATCCTTCGTTGGATTATCTAAAAGCTTCGTTAACTTTTTCTCCAACTCTGGAGTAATGATATGCTCCATTTCCTCTGCATTTTTATGAACTTTCTCAACCCCAACATCCAAATGTTCTGCCAGATAGACTTCCCATAATCTATGCAACCTAACGATTCTTTCACTCTTTTTTATCCCATCACAAGTTAAGGCAAATGAATTTTTTTCTTTTCTTAACCAACCTTCTTTTTCTAACTTTTTCAAATGCCTTTTTAAAAACCAGGTACTTAATCCAATGTTTTTTCTTAGGTATGAAAAATCAGTTAGCTGAGATGGACTCTTCCAAATACTCTTTAAAATATTTTCTCTAATGCACTTTCTTTTAAAATTCCAAATTCTAACTTTTCTAAAAATAAAGCCTCTTTTAGGAGCAAATAATAGAGCAAAAAAAGCAAGTAAAGTCCCAATAATAACTATCAAAGGACCTGTAGGCATTGTTATTAGATATTTTTCAGATAAAGTATACGAAAAATAATTACCTAAAAAAGCACTAGTTAAACTCATTAAAATAGCCAATAGAAACAAAGTAGAAAGACGCTCTGTAAATTGCCTGGCAAATACGGCAGGGGCAATTAACATTCCAGACATTAATACAATACCGACAGAACGAAGCCCAATTACAATTGACACAACAAAAAGGAAAAATGAAATTCCCTCTATTAAGTTTGTTTTGATTCCTATAGTTTTGGCATATTCCAAGTTAAATAAAATTACTTTCAAATGATTGTAACAGCCTATTAAAAACAAAAGGGTAAGAGAGGTTAAAAAAGCATACACTATTACATGAATGTCAGTCATAGTAGCTGATTGTCCATACAAATACACTTGTATTTTTTGATACCAGAACGTCAGGCTAAATTGTATATGGGATGCAAAAAGAAGACCTATTCCAAAAAAGGTGGAGAGCACAAAACAAAGGCTAGCATCACTATTCACATTATATTTTGTCTCTAGTATATGAATTACTTTTATAGCTAAATAGGAAGATAAAGTAGCTCCTAAAAAAACTCCTAAAAATGACCAGTCCTGGTAGGAAGGAAAAAAAACACCAAAAAAGCTGACTCCAAGAACAACTCCAGGATAGGTCGCATGAGATAAAGCCTCTCCAATAAGCGACCTTTTCCTCAACATGGAAATCACTCCCATAACTGAGGAGGAAACACCCATCAAAAGACACCCTATTGTAGGTGCCCGTAAAATTGGATCAGTAAAAAACTCTAAAACATTCATGAAATGTAGCCTTCAGCTTGTTTTTTGCTGAGGTGATGAGCCTCTTCAAAAAGCGACAGATTATTTCCATAGGCTTTTTGGATATTTTCTTGGGTCATAACTTCTTTTACCGGTCCGCAACCTATTAAACGAGTATTTATGAGTATCACCCAGTCAAAATATTGATCTAGAGTAGTCAGATCATGATGAACAATAAAAATAGATTTCCCCTCATTTTTGAGCTTAATAAAGAGTTCTATTAAAAGTTTTTCCGTAGCCATGTCTATTCCAGAAAATGGTTCATCTAACAATAATACATCCGGCTTTTGCACTAGCGCCCTTGCTATAAATAGCCGTTGTTGCTGTCCTCCTGAAAGCTGATTAATTTGCCGACTGCTGTAGGAGGCCATTCCTACTTGTTGCAAGGCTTGCATAGCAGCTTCTTTATCTGCAGCTTTTACTCTTTGAAAATATTTCAATCTCCCATAACGCCCCATTAATACTACATCTAATGCACTAACAGGAAAGTCCCAGTCGATCGATTCTTTTTGAGGCACATAAGCAATATGATTATCCGAATTACAACGACCAAAGGAAATAGATCCTGAAAAAGGCTTAATAATTTGTAAGGATGCTTTAAGCAGCGTACTTTTACCAGCTCCATTAGGACCTACAATAGCAGTCATGTGATGCTTAGGGACCTTAAAAGATACATCCCATAAAATAGGAGTCTTATTATAGTGGATGCAAAGATCTTGCGCTTCTAAAATACAATTCATAAGTTTAGATATTTTTTTATTGTTTCTGCGTTATGTTTCATCATATTAATGTAATTTTTACCACCCATTCCTTCTTCCACAATCATCGCATCTCCATATAACGGTTCTGTAGCTATTGTTAACTCTAGTCCCATTTGATTTCCTGCATGAATGATTTTTTTAATAGAGCTTTGACTCACATTGGACTCAGGGAAAAGAACATGAATGTTAAACTTTTTTAAATGTTCAATAATACTTTTAATATTACTAGAGCTTAACTGTCCATCAGGAGCAAGTCCTTCTGGAGCTGAAAATCTAGAATGCCAATCACCTTCGTTTCTTTCACTTAAATAAGCTTTAGCAAAGTAATTAAAAGCATCATGACTAGTAACTAAATACCTCTTTTCGGAAGGAATGGCCTTCATTTCATTTAAAAGATCCTGATGCGTGTCCAACAAGTCTTTTTTTAATAGTGAACCATTTTGTTTAAACTCTTCTGCATGCATAGGATCTAACTTAGAAAGTCTTTCGACAATAAAGTCAATACTTTCAGACCAAAGGGAAACATCTGTCCAAATATGCGGATCAACCGTTTTATTAATAATAATAATTTTTTCTGGAGCTTTATTAAATATCTCTTCACCTACTAAAAGACAATTTTTATGCGAATTAATTGTTTGCATAAGACTTGCCCCATGCTCAAGACCAAGCCCATTACAGACAACAAGGTCAGCTCTTGCAAACTTCTCGTCATCCCCTTTTACCAGCTCATAACTATGAGGATCTAAATTACCTACTATTAGTGCTATAGAATCTACATGGCCTTTACCAATTGCTATTACTAAATCATTAAGCATCTCAATTGATGTAAGCACCTTTATTTTGCCGTTATCCTCCATCCAATAATGGATATTATTTGAAGTTGCAGTTCTGCAAGAAAAACAACAAAGCAAAAGTACTAAGGGTATTAAAATCTTTAAAAATCTCATTTTTTTATTAATTGCAAAGTTAATGAAAAAGCATAGTAATCGAAAAAAAAATTCCCATCAAAATGTTTTTAATGAAGATTATTGATTATAATACTAAAAATAACAAAAAACTATAAATAACAATTCTTGCAGAAAAAAGACTTGATTTATACAATCACCAAATTAATTGAAAAAACGACTAGTCTCTTAGATTGTTTTGAATACTATGTCACTAAAAAAATACTATGAATACTAACCCAGGATGGAAAAAAATGAGCGCAAATAAAGATTTAGAAAATCTTATATCAAGTGCTATAAAAAAAATTGGTGGTAAAAAAGAAAATGAACTTTGTAAATACCTTCCAATTTCAAGTGGTGGATATATGCACCATTTTACTTTTCGTAAAATGAAATATAAAAACCCTGCTGAATTAGCTTCTTATATTGAAAAATACATTATTAATTCCAGCAAACCATCTATTGTAACTCCTAAAAAAAGAGCTGCCAGGGGTTCTAGAAAAAAGAAAGATCAAATCATTTTTTCAAGAATTCAACTTGAAAGAATGCTAAACATTGCAAGACTTGCAGGAGATAAGGAAATAATTGGAATTTTAAGTCCAAAAAAATCTTTAGCAGGTGCAAAGAAAGATTTAATCCAGTCAATTCGACAAAATAGAATAGACCAAGAACTTTGGAACACATACGTTGAAGCCATAAGTGCCTTAAATCCAGTCGCTAAACCAGATCTTCAAACAACTCAATCATAAAGAATAATAAACCCCCTTTTTACAATAAAGGGGGTTTATTCTCTTACTCTACATAATTATAATTTGAAATCTTGCATTTTAGTCTAAAAAATAAGAAAATTTACATTTTCTAGTTATTAAATTAATACTACTGAGGACAACTATGTCACAAACAACTCAACCAGAATTTGGAAAATGGAGATCATTTCTTTGGCCAATTCATAATTTTGAATTAAAGAAATTACTTCCAATGTTCTTTATGTTCTTTCTTATCTCTTTTAATTATACGATTTTAAGAGACACTAAAGACAGTTTACTTGTTACTGCGCCGGGATCCGGAGCAGAAGCCATCCCCTTTTTAAAAGTTTGGGGGGTATTGCCATTTGCTGTTTTATTTATGTTAATTTACGCAAAGCTATCTAATAAGCTCAGCAAGGAAAAACTATTTTATGCAACTATTACTCCCTTCTTAGTATTTTTTGCTGCATTTGCGTTTATTATATATCCTTTAAGAGATGTTCTTCACCCAACATCTGCAGCTGATACATTACAAGGAATCTTACCAGAAGGATTCAAAGGTCTAATTGCCTTACTTCGTAACTGGACTTTTTCTTTATTTTACATCATGGCTGAACTATGGGGCAGCGTTGCACTTTCTCTAGTTTTCTGGGGATTTGCTAATGATATTATGAAAGTCTCTGAAGCTAAAAGATTTTATGCTGTATTAGGACTTGGTGCTAACTTAGCTCTTCCTGTATCTGGAGCTTTAATTGTTACATTTTCTAGCATCAGAAACAAAGTTCCAGAAGGTGTAGATGCATGGGGAATCACCCTAAACTACTTAATGGGGCTTGTTGTTGTAGCAGGTATCATAGTAATGGGCATTTATTACTGGATGAACCGATCTGTTCTTACAGATTCTCGCTTCTATAACCCAGAAGAAGTAAAACAGAAGAAGAAAAAGGCAAAAATGTCTATGAAAGAAAGTTTTGCTTTCTTACTTAAATCTAAATACATTGGCATGTTAGCTATTTTAGTTGTGGCTTATGGAATTTCTATCAACATTGTTGAAGTTACTTGGAAAAGTCAGCTTAAACTAGCTTACCCAAATCCAAATGACTACAGTGCTTTCATGGGTAAATTCTCATTTATGACAGGTATTATTACTTCATTTATGATGCTATTTGTCGGTGGTAACGTAGTTCGCCGTTTTGGATGGAAGCCTGCTGCGCTTGTAACTCCAGTTATCTTACTAGTAACAGGGTTAATATTCTTCTCTGTTGTTCTTTTCAAAGATAACATTGGTGGATTTATCGCTGCAATGGGAACATCACCTCTAATGATCGCGGTCATTGTTGGTATGATCCAAAACATCATGAGTAAATCATGTAAGTACTCGCTCTTTGATCCTACCAAAGAAATGGCCTATATTCCTTTAGACCAAGAATCTAAAGTTAAAGGTAAGGCTGCTATCGATGTTGTCGGAGCAAGACTTGGTAAGTCTGGCGGATCTTTACTACAGCAAGGATTAATCCTAGCTCTAGGTACGATTGGTGCTATGACACCTTATATTGCAGTAATCTTACTTGCCATTATTGGTATTTGGATTTTTGCTGTTCGTTCCTTGAACAAACAGTTTCTTGAAGCATCTGCTAAAAGAGAAGCTGAAGCAAGTGAAGCACCTCAAGAAGAAACAGCTACTAACAAAGCTGCTTTGAAAGAAGAGGCTACTACTTCAGCATCATAAGACTACTACTTAAAGTCTAATGAAAAAGCCCGTCTCTTTGAGGCGGGCTTTTTTTTTACTTTAAAGTGAAATGTAAAAATAGTTCATTTACCCTTTCAAACTATTGAAAAGATCTGTCTAAAAGAAATACAATTTAGAAAATAAAACCTAAGAAATCCTGTGTTTGAATACGATCTAAAAAAAATAAAAAACTTTTCTATAATAGCCCATATCGACCACGGCAAATCAACTTTAGCCGATCGCCTGCTAGAAATGACGAATACTGTTTCTTCTAGAGAAATGAAGCAGCAGTATTTAGATACCTTAGAGCTTGAACGTGAAAGAGGTATTACTATTAAGGCACGACCGGTCACTATGTATTATAAGGCAAAAGATGGCCAGACTTATCAAATCAACTTAATAGATACTCCTGGACACGTGGATTTTTCTTATGAGGTTTCTAGATCACTTTCCGCCTGTGAAGGCGCTCTATTAATTGTTGATGCAACCCAAGGCGTCCAAGCCCAAACTCTAGCTAATGTCCACTTGGCTGTTGAAAGGGATTTAGAAATTCTTCCCGTAATCAACAAAGTTGATCTACCTGCTTCAGACCCGCAAAGAGTAAAGGATCAAATTGAAACTATCATAGGAATAGATGCTTCTGAAGCATTGTTGATTTCAGCAAAAACAGGCATAGGCATCTCGGAGGTTTTAGAAAAAATTATTTCAGGCATCCCTTCTCCCAAAGAACCTGCATCAGATGAATTGAAATGCCTTATTTTTGACTCGCATTATGATGCTTATCGAGGCGTCATGGTCTATGTCAGGGTAATGAGTGGAGAGGTAAAAAAGGGATCCCTAATAAAAATGATGTCTTCGAACAAGTCTTTTCACATTGATGAAGTAGGGATATTTTCTCCTAATGAAAAGCCTGTAGAGAGTTTAAAACCTGGTGAAGTTGGTTATTTGTTAGCCAATATTAAAAACACATCTGATGTGAAAATCGGAGATACGATCACACTACAAAAAAATGGGGCTACCAATCCCCTTCCTGGTTTTAAATTAATTGCACCTGTTGTCTATGCCGGAATTTACCCCATCGATTCTTCTGACTTTGAATCTTTACGTGAGGCACTGGTTAAACTTCAGTTAAATGATTCAGCTCTTTATGTAGAACAGGAAAGTTCTCTCGCATTGGGCTTTGGGTTTCGTTGTGGTTTTTTAGGTCTTTTACATCTAGAAATTGTATTTGAAAGACTACAGAGAGAATTTGATTTAGATATCATTACCACCTCCCCTAGTGTAGTTTATAAATTTACTCTTTCTGATGGAACTGTACTTGAAATTGACAATCCAGCTCAGTACCCAGATCCCGCCAAAATTGATTTTGTAGAAGAGCCTTGGATAAAATGTACAATTATGGCTCCTTCTGATTTTCTAGGAGCTATCATGAATCTTGGAATGGAAAAAAGAGGTGAGCTTACCCAAACAGAAACTATTGGGTCAAACCACCTTTTATTAACATATCGTTTTCCTTTAAATGAAATTATCACTGACTTTAACGATAAGCTAAAGTCAGTTACAAGAGGTTATGGATCTTTTGATTACGAGTTTGAATGCTATGAACTTGGTGACATCATTAAGTTAGAAATAAAGGTTAATGAAGAGCCTGTTGATGCTTTTTCAGTTTTAGTGCACAAAACAAAAGCAGAAAGTAAAGGAAGAGCCATTTGCCACAAATTAAAAGAAGTTATTCCTCAACAATTGTTCAAAGTACCTATTCAAGCAGCTATTGGTGGTAAGATTATTGCCCGAGAAACTATCAGCGCCCTTTCTAAAAACGTGACAGCAAAGTGCTATGGCGGAGACATTTCCCGAAAACGTAAACTATGGGAAAAGCAAAAGAAAGGTAAAAAGCGAATGAAGGAAATTGGAAAAGTTAACATCCCTCAAAGCGCTTTTATGGAAGTGCTAAAAGCTGAATAACTTTATGCGTTATAAGTTTTAGCGCTTTTTTCTTTTTTATCCCCCATCCAGTCAAAGTGAAAATGTTCTCCCCTTGGCTTATCTACCCTTTCATAAGTATGCGCCCCAAAAAAGTCTCTTTGAGCCTGTAGTAAGTTTGCAGGAAGTTTTTCTGTTCGGTAGCCATCAAAAAAGGCCAATGCAGAAGAAAGGCAAGGAATGGCAACCCCCATTAAAGCTGCTTTGGAGACAACCTCTCTTAAGTCTGCCTGAGCTTCTAAAATGGCGTGCTTGAAAAAGTCATCTAGTAAAAGATTTTGTAAGTTTGGATCTTTATCAAATGCTTCTTTTATATCTCCCAAAAATTTGCTCCTTATTATACAGCCCCCTCTCCACATTAATGCAATTGCACCATAATTCAGATGCCACTTAAATTCTTTTGAAGCTTCTCGAAAAAGCATAAATCCTTGTGCGTAGCTCATTATTTTAGAAGCATAAAGTGCTTTTTTTACCTGATCTGAAAAAGATTTCTTATCGATAGACGGCTTGCTTACAATGTTTTGAAAAGCGTTAGAAGCTTCTCTTCTTTCGTCTTTAAAACTTGATAAATTTCTTGCAAACACGGCTTCAGCTATGAGAGTTAAAGGTAGTCCCATTTCAAGTGCATTAATAACAGTCCACTTTCCTGTCCCCTTTTGACCCGCAACATCTAATATTTCATCTACTTGATGAACGCCTTTTTCATTTTTAGTCTTTAGAATTTGTGAAGTAATTTCAATCAGATAGCTGTCTAACTCGCCTTTATTCCATTCATCAAAAGTGCTTGCTAATTCCTCTAAAGAGCATCCAGCTCCATTTCTCAAAAGTTCATAGGCTTCACAAATTAACTGCATGTCACCGTATTCTATCCCGTTATGTACCATTTTTACATAATGGCCAGCTCCTCCTTCACCAACCCAGTCACAGCAAGGCTCACCATCAGCTTTAGCTGCAATAGATTGAAAGATGTCCTTTACATGTTCCCAAGCTTTCTCATTACCACCTGGCATGATAGATGGGCCGTGTCTTGCTCCTTCTTCACCACCTGATATTCCAGTTCCTATGTAGAGGATATTTTTTTCTTTTAGCTCTTCATATCTTCTCTGAGTATCTTTATAGAGGCTATTGCCCCCATCTATGATAATATCCCCTTCTTCTAAGTGTGGTAGTAATTTTTCAATAAAGGCATCTACAGCTTGTCCAGCTTTTACCATCAGCATAATTTTCCTAGGCCTTTTTAAAGCCTGAACAAACTCTTCTATTGAATGAGTTCCTATCACAGAAAATCCCTTAGCAGGGCCATTGGTAAAGTCATCGACTTTAGAAACTGTTCTGTTAAACACGGCTACTGTAAAGCCATTATCACACATATTTAACACTAGGTTTTGTCCCATAACAGCAAGTCCAATTAAACCAATATCTGCCTGACTCATATCCATCTCCTTTTTACTGTGAAATTAAATTAACAAAACAAATTTCGCAAGAAAACAACTTTATGCTCATTACCATGAGATCTCATACTGAGGATTCAACAATAATATTTTTAAAGTGTATCCCTTTTGTTATATTTGCTATAATTTTGAGTTAAAATTTTTTTTTGTTCCCGTAGCTCAGCAGGATAGAGCGATTGCCTCCTAAGCAATAGGTCACATGTTCGAATCATGTCGGGAACGATTTTTTAAGATTTAAAATAGTGGTCTACTCCGTCTGCAATTCCTCGGGCGATTTTATCGATATATTGTGAGTTTTTCAAATTTGTACGTTCATTGTCATTAGAAATGAATCCTCCTTCTAATAAAACAGCAGGAATTTTTGTTTCTCGGATGACATAAAAGTTACCTTTTTTTACACCTCTTGACTTGGCTTTTGTCCTTTTAATAACCTGCTGTAAAACGTTTGATGCCAGCCTCTGTGAGGCTACTGCTATTTTTTTGCTGTTTTTAGTATCACAGTAAAAAATTTCAATTCCGTGAGCTGTTGCATTGGGGGAATGATTATAGTGTAGAGAGATAAAAAGAGAGGATCTTGCTACATTTGCTTTTTTTACTCTTGTAGCTAGAGGAAGAAAAACATCTGTTGATCTAGTAAGTACACATTTATACCCCAGTTGATCCAAGTATTTTTTGGTCAATATCGCTGTAGATAATGCAATTCTTTTTTCCTCGCAATAGGGTCTTCTTCCCTTAGTTCCAATATCTAACCCTCCATGACCTGCATCTATCATAATTACAGGTTTAACAGTCCCTTTATAGGAAGGCTTCGCTTGAATGGGAAAAATCGCAACAAAAGCGAGAAGAAAAATAATTATCCTTTTCATAGTACTACATATTTTTTATTACTTCCATGTCATCAAAGTCAATTGTTTGATGGGCAAATATCTGTTTTTTTTCATGTCCTTTGCCAGCTATAAGTATCAAATCATTCTTACTTGAAATTTCAAAAGCTTTCTGGATTGCCTTTTTACGATCGAGCTCAATTAAATGTAAGTTCTTATTAATAAAACCACTGGAAATATCCCGTACAATTTCTTGAGGGTCTTCTTTTCTTGGATTATCGCTTGTCACAATAACAGTATCTGAATATTTTTCAGCAATTCTTGCCATCTGAGGTCTTTTTTTCTTATCTCGATTCCCTCCACACCCAAACACAGTAATGATTTTTGCTTTTTTTATGTCAGTAAGTGTTTTCAAGCAGTTTTCCAAAGCATCAGGTTTATGGGCAAAATCTACAAAAAAGATCCTATCTTTTTTCTTCATAGACTGCATTCGCCCTTCAATACTTTTAAATGAAGCAAAAATAGAAGAAACCATTTTTAAATCACATGATAAATGAACAGCAAGTGAGATTGCAGCAAGTAGGTTGTAGACATTAAACTTCCCAATAAGTGGGGTAATAAACTGCTCACTCTGCCCTTGATATGTTACTTCAAAGGTTGTGTGAGTTGAGCAAAACTCAATGTTTTTTGCCTGCACATCACATGAGTTTTCAATGCCAAACATAAGCTTGGGAGTAATCACGTTTTTTACCATAAAGGCATGCCAAGGACTATCTGCGTTGATGATTGCTATTTTATTCTTTTTTGTACTGCTGTCGAGTTGCTGAAACAGTTTTTTTTTAGCTTCAGCATAATTATCCATTGTGATGTGGTAATCAAGATGTTCATTAGTTAGATTGGTAAAAATGGCTACATCAAAATCAATGCCTTCCACTCTTTTTTGCACAAGACCGTGAGAAGATACTTCCATGACCGCTGCTGTACATTTTTGATCTACCATTTCTTTTAAAAACTTATAGGTCGTTTCTACCAAAGGTGTTGTAAAAGTAGATGGATAGATAAAGTCTCCAATGTGATATTCATTAGTGCCTAGAAGTCCTGTCTTATAGTTAAGATGGTTCAACAAATGTTTTATTAAAAACGAAGTGGTTGTTTTTCCATTAGTTCCGGTAATTCCAACCATATACAAATTCTTAGCCGGATTTTGAAAAAATTTAGAAGAAATTTTAACAAGCACCTCTTCAATATCATCCGTTATAATTTGGGTAATGTTCTTAGAAAAAGGATGGAAAATATCTGTAACGATAGCAACAGCCCCATTTTCTACTGCTTGTGGAATGAAATCTATCCCGTCATAAGAAGCCCCTTTTTTCACGACAAAGATATTTCCAGGACAGATTTGTCTGGAGTTTGTATTAATTCCTGTAATTATAACTTCTTTTGATCCTTTGACTGTAATGTCAGATAAATCTTTGACAAGAGTTTTTAATTTCATAAGTTCCATTTTTTATGCAGTTGACGAAGTTCTTTTGTCTCGTAAGCGAACTCCTTTACTTTTTGATTATCGTCAGGCTCTACTCCAAGATACTCCAAAGCCCTTTTTGCAATGTCTTTAAATATTGGGGCTGAACAAATTCCCCCGTTATGATTTTTACCCCGTCCCGGTACCCATTTTACTTCAGGTTCGTCTAAACATACAAGTAAAACGAGCCTAGGTGCTTTAGCTGGAGCCAACCCAATGAAAGAGGAAATAAAATGATTTCGAGAATACTTTCCATCTATAATTTTCTCTGAGGTTCCTGATTTACCAGCTTCAGTATATCCTGGTATATTCCCACCTGGAGAACTACCTCCTAGCTTTGTAACAAATCTCATGCCATGGATAATTCTATCGCAATGCTCTTTCTTTAAAATTTGAGGATATTTTTTTTCGATAGTATTGTCTAAAATCACTTCGTTATTTTTTTGTATTTTTCGAATTAAAGTAGGTTCAACTAAAAAGCCTCCATTAGCTATAACAGAAAACGCTTTTACCATTTGTATGCTATTAATTAAAATATTATGTCCCATGGCAAGTGAATAAGGAGTTGATTTAGACCACTCAAGTGTTCCATTCTGATGCTTTTTTCCAGGAGTAGGCACTAAGCCTAATGTTTCTGCTGGCAATTCAACATTGGTTTTTTGCCCGAATCCAAATTGCAAAAGCTTTTCTCTATACCAATTTTCCCCAAAAGTATCGATTACTCTTTTTATAAGTTGACCAAAATACACATTAGAAGATTTTTGCAGAGCCATATTTAAGTTTAAAAACTTGTGAAGTCTACCGTCTCGAAGAGGTTTTTTCCTCCCTGGAAAATGTCCATTAGAAGTAGGGACTTTCTCTTCAGGTGTAAATAAAGGGGCTTTATTTTTTTGTATGAGTTCATCATTAGCTTGCATACAAATAGCTGTAGTTATCACTTTAAAAATTGAAGCTGGCTCAAAAGCATCTGAAACAGCTTTGACTTTGGCATGCTCTTTTAACTCTTCTGAATTGAAATACTCTCTATATTTTCTTGGATCAAAAAAAGGATATTGAGCGAGCGCTAAAATATTTCCATTAAATGGATCCATTATTATGGCCCATCCCCCTTTTGCTGCACTTACCTCTACTCCTTTTTTCAGCTCTTCTTCAACTATTGCCTGCAG
>PFAC01000019.1 GCA_002773835.1 Chlamydiae bacterium CG10_big_fil_rev_8_21_14_0_10_35_9
TACAATATTAGAGAATACATCTTTGGGAAGACTTAGACACCGCGTATAATGTAGGGAACTAACCATGATTGACCTTTCGTATTTTAAAGGGCAAAAGCAATATAGTAACTGCCCTTAAAATTACGAGATTTACTCTCAATTATTTTTCTGTTTTTTGAAAAATTTTACAAAGCAAATTCAATGTTTTAGCCTTTAATTTTTGGTACTAAACGCCAATTAAGATTTCGACCGTCTAAGTATAAATATTTTAGTTCGTTTTTTGGGGGAATGTAAGTAAGAGACACTCCCGTTATATTCGTATAGCGTAAATCAACATGCTTTAAATAAGCTGCTTTTGAAGAAAAAAACCTTCCAAGAAGAGACTCATCAAGCATTTTACACGACATTAGCAATAATTTTACCAACTGGTTTCTTGGGATTTGAATAAGCCCTTCTCCTGTTATATTTGTATCGGATAGATCGGCCTTTTTTAAATGAAATGCTTTTATGAATAACCATTTTAGAAAATATTCATCAAGCTTTTTACACGATCCTAGCAATAGCTCTTCTAGTTGGTTTTTTTTCGAAATACAAGCCAGCCCTTCTCCTGTTATACTTGTATTAGATAAATCGACACTTCTTAAATGAGAAGCTTTTAAAGAGAAAAATTTTGCAAGAAAAGACTCGTCAAGCTCATGACATGATCGTAGTAAGATCTTTTCTAGTTGGTTTTTTTTCGGAATACAAGCCAGCCCTTCTCCTGTTGTGTTGGTAAAGTCCAAATCAAGCATTCTTAAATGGGAGGCTTTTAAAGAGAAAAACTCTATAAGATAGATTTCTTCAACAAATTTACATGAAGTTAAATATAACTCTTCTAATTGACTTTCCGCTGAAATGTGAGTAAGCCCTTCTCCTGTTATGCTTGTATTAAATAAATTGACTCTTCTTAAATGAGCTGCTTTCAAAGAAAAAAACCTTCCTATAAAGGTTTCATCAAGCTTTTTACACGATCCTAGCAATAGCTCTTCTAGTTGGTTTTTTTCTGGAATATAAGTCAATCCTTCCCCTGTTGTTTGGGTAAAGGACAAATCAAGTACTCTTAAATGGGAGGCTTTTAAAGATAAAAACTCTATAAGATAGATTTCTTTAACAAATTTACATGAACCTAAATATAACTCTTCTAGTTGGTTTTTTTCTGGAATATAAGTCAATCCTTCCCCTTTTGTTTGGGTAAAGGACAAATCAAGTACTCTTAAATGGGAGGCTTTTAAAGATAAAAACTCTATAAGATAGATTTCTTTAACAAATTCACATGAACCTAAATATAACTCTTCTACTTGATTTTTCGCTGGAATTTGAGAGAACCCCTTCAAAGATGTGTATGTTCGAGACAAGTCCACTTTCTTTAGATGAGCTGCTTTTGAAAAAAAGATTTCTAATAAATTTTCATCAAGATTAGTACATGCATTTAAATGTAAACTTTCTAATTGATTGTTTTTTGGAAGGTGTGTCAACCCCTCTCCAGTTGTATTTGTATAAGATAAATCAACGGTTCTTAAGTTAATCGCCCTAGAAGAGAAAAATTCTATAAGGAATTCTTCATTAAGATTACAATCACTTATGCAAAGGTCTTCTAATTTATTTTCTTTAGATACCTGAGTAAGCCACCTACCTGTTGTGTTAGAAGATAACAATGTTAAAGATGTTAAAGCAGGACATAATGCAATAACTTGCACAACTTGAGCATCTGCAAAGTCACGATCATGACCACATAAAAAATTTAAACTTTTAATCATTGTCCTTTTATCCTCAGGAAGCTTTTCTAAAAAGGAAATCATGCTTGGTATATCCTTCTTAAATTTACACTCAATTACTTTAGAGAGAAACTCACCTATAATTTTAGAACTGAAACCTAGGACTTCGTTAAATTTTAAAGCAATTAAATGCTCTATCAATTGAGGGTGCTTTACTAAAAACAAGCTTCTTTCTTTCTCTGGCAGCCTTGCAATAGATTGCATAAGAGCTAACCGACATATTGGCATGCAAGAAGCTTTCCTCCATAATTTACTCACTTGACTTACAACTAATTGCTGTTCAGGAGCTAGAAAAGATATTGTCTTACTCCAGATATTTGCAGGTAATGATAAATTGATAGAAGCTGTCATATAATTTCCTTTTTAAAGTAGTAACTTTGTTTTTATAAAAAATCCCAAAAAATAACTTTAACGCCTTATTCTTGATGTTCTTTTCCGAATACTTTTTAAGAATTGCTCATTAAGATTTATACAAATTGTTAAATCTAGGCTCTCTAACTGGTTTTCCGATCTAAGACCTTATTAAATTTTAGAGTGATTAAATGTTCTATTAATCGAGGGTGCTTGACTAAAAACAAGCTTCTTTCTTCCCCAGAAAACTTTACAATAGATTGCATAAGGGCAAATTACCTTCCATGATCAGTTATAGAAATATGATGCCAAAGTTTGCTAATTTCACGAGTTTCTAGCTGCTGCTTTGCAGACAAAAATGCTACAATATTAGAGAAAACATCTTCGGGAAAACTTGAGAGCTGCGCATAATGTAGGGAACTAACCATGATGGACCAGTTATATTTTAAAGGGCAAAAACAATATAGTAACTGCCCTTAAAATTACGAGTAAATTTTACTAGAATAGTCCATCAGAATTTTTCGGGTATAAAGCTTATTTTAAGGTTTTATAGTTAACGTCCTATTCCGAGAAACTAGTTTTTTTCTAGGGAATTCTTTCCTCTAAAGCTCTCTTTGCCTAAAATCTTAAACCACTAACTATAAGATGATTACATACTTATCTACCCTCAAAAGGTCGGAAATAAATTTATAATAAATAATGATTTTATCAAAATTTATACAATCTTAATTATTGTTTATTATAATTTTACATGTTAATAATAAAAGGTAATTAACTATGACTAACTCGATTTATCTAGCACCAGTTATAATTCCCCCATCGATAGCTACACAAAACACCCCGAACCCAACTAATGCGAAAGTATCAATTTTAAGCAAAATAATTGAAGAGATCGGAGACTTCTTTTCACAAGACCCAAAGATTATTACTTGCTCTGTTGCTTTTGCTGCCGGACTTGCAATTGCTGGCGCTTTTACCGGTGGGATAGGATCGATTTGTCTTTATGCTCTTGCAGGACTTGCTGGAATCATTCCTCCTGTTACAGTTCACGCTGCCCATCATTCTAACGAGTACCACGGATACCGCAACTAAAAAGTTTTCTACCTTTTAATAAGATAGGCAAAATTACATCACCCTGTTTAGGGTGATTTTTTTTTGCCTATTTTTTTTCAAAAAAAACACAGTGCAAAATAATTCTCTTGAGAAGATAATGTAAGTGGTAGACAAAAGAGATTATGGAAACACCTAAACTCCAAGACTATATTCATACGCTTTACGATGAACTGGAAATGGATCCTAAGCCTACTGCCAATGAAAAGCTACAATATAAGCTTGTTATTGCAGATGACTTAGAGTTATTCATTCAAGAGTTTGATGATCATGCTTTTATAGAAGCAAATATTAAAGAGTGTCCTCAACAGAAAAGAGAGGAACTTTTTATGTACCTCATGGAAGCTAATTTACTTGGGCAAGGAACAGGAGAAAGTGCAATAGGACTAGATCAACAAGAGAAATTCTTGACACTCTCTTCTATATTGTCCTATGACACAAATTACGCCGAATTCAAAAATGCTATTGAGGATTTCACCAACTACCTGTTTTACTGGAGGGAAGAAGTGGAAAAATTTGAAAAGAAAATAAACCAAGCGATATTGTAAAAAAATGGCAGCACACTTTATTGCAGAAGAAGGTCCACTACAGGGACTTGTTTTAGATTTTAAAGAAGGGAATCTTTGGATTATTGGAAGAGACCCCGACCAGACAGATTATGTTTTAGAAGATGCTACTGTATCCCGCAAGCATGCTGAAATATCTCTTGGCGACGAAGGATTTTTTATAAAAAATCTAAGTCGTATCAATCCCACCTTGATTAACGAAGAAGAATTTACAGGGAAAATCCTTTTAAAAGAGGGTGATAGAGTTCGCATAGGGCAAACACTCTTTCTTTTTTCTGAAGAAACATCTTTAGAAGAAAAAAAGACAGAGGAAAAAAAAAATGAAAGTGGCTATGACGACATTTTCAGTTCTTTAGAAGAACCTGAAGTTTCTTCTCATGAAGAAAATGAGCCTGATAACGAGTCTGAAGTAGAGCCTGAGGCGAGAAATGCCTATGATACGATCTTTGAAGAATCCGAAGAAGAAGTTCCTTTTCATTTAATTGGGGACACCCCCTTGCTTCTTAAAGTGATTTCAGGGCCTAATGCAGGTGCTGAGATTGGGTTGGAAAAAAACAAGACATATTTAATTGGTAAAGATCCAAATAGTTGTGAAATCGTATTTCAAGATTTAAGCGTATCCAGAAACCACGCCAAACTAACAATTGACAGTGAAGGAATTATCACCATTGAAGATCTCCATTCTAAAAATGGAACAAGGCTTAATGGTGTTCTCATTGAAGAACTAAAGCATGTAACCTCACAAGATCTCATCGCCTGCGGAACAACTACTTTTGTTATTTTAGACAAGGAAGCCGCTCAAGAAACAATCTACTCTCCTGCCTATGCAGCTTTTGAAGAAGTTGAACCAGAGGAAGAAGTAGAGGAAGAGCCTGAAGAAGAGGAACTCCCCACTAATTGGAAAGAAAGCATCATACCCACAAAGTATATAGCCCTTGCTATTGGTGGCGTAGTTACTTTACTAATTGTTTTTTTAAGTTTTTTCTCTCTTTTTAAAAGTCAAAAAATGGAAGTCGTTACCAAAAAACCGGTAGAAAAAATTCATGAAGCTTTAAAAAAATACAATGACGTTGAGTTCTCTTATAACCCTGCCACCGGAAAGCTTTTTTTAACGGGACACGTACTTACTAAAGTTGATCAACAAGAGCTGCTTTATGACCTAAAGGCCCTCCCCTTTATCTACTCTGTAGAAGATAACATCATCATCGATGAGTATATTTGGAAAAATATCAATGATGTTTTAGTAGAAAATGCTGACTGGAAAGGAATTAATGTCTATGCTACAGAAGCAGGTCATTTTATCATTTCCGGATATCTTGCAACTAATGAAGAAAAAGATAATTTAGATGATTATTTAAATACCCACTTTCCTTTCTTAGATAAGCTAGAAAACAAAGTGTATGTTGAGCAAAATTTAACTATGCAAGTACAAGCAGTTTTACAATCAAATGGATTGGATGGTATTTTATTTCAACTGAACAATGGTGCTTTAACCTTATCTGGTTTTTTTAATGAAAAAGAAAAGCAAAAATATCAAGATGCTGTTTCACAATTAGAAGAGATACCAGGAATACGTTCCGTGCAAAATATAGCAGTAGCTTCCAACGAGTCTTCTGCCAGAATTAATTTAACCGCGAACTATCAAATAACAGGTTATGCAAAGTACGACAGTAATAATTATAGCGTGGTAATTAATGGACAAATTCTAACTTTAGGTGATTCACTAGATGGCATGGACATTACATCCATCCAGAAAAATATGATTCTACTTGAAAAAGATGGCCTAAAATATAAAATCGATTATAACCCGTAAAAAAAAGGACAGCATGTACGGATTAGAAAAAAAAGAACCTGAACAGTTTGCCTTTGACTTGGAAGAAGAAATCAAAAATGATTCCGACAAAGGGAAAAAATATATTGAAATCGCCGAAAAAAGAATTGAAGAGCTTAAAACAAAAATGCGATCAGGTCAGGGTGAAGAAGAGTTTGATAAACTAGGTAGCCTTCTTCACGGTTATACGGCCCTTCGAAAAGTATTAAATAAAATCGCCAAATCTTAAAACTTTAAAGGAGAAACTAATGGCAAAACTCCCTGGAGTAACACTCTCATTTTCATCATTGATTAAAGCTTATGCAAAATTACAGTCAAGCTTGGTTCAACAAGTAAAAAAACTAGCATCCTCCATGAGTCAGGCAACTCCTGGTCAATTTTTGCTTGTGCAATTTCAAATGGCCCAAGTAACTCAGATTGGTGAGTCAATTTCTAACTTAATTTCTCAGGTTAATTCCGTTATTAATAATGCGGTACGTAACCAGAAAACCCAGTAATCTGAGGGAGTATGTCTTTTATTCAAGATTACAAAGAAGATTTTATATTGCTTTTAGAGTCTGGGTTTATAGCTGTTAATCAAGCAGATGAAGATGCTGCAAGAAAACTTTTTAAAGCAGCTGAACTATTAGATCCTAAAAGCACCCTGCCTAAAGTAGGCATAGGCTATCTACACTTACACAAACTCGAGCTTAAGCAAGCTGTAGAGCTTTTTGAAAGTGTTTTAAAAGAAGAGCCTGAAAATGAGATGGCTAAAACATTTCTAGGCTTGAGTTTAAGCTTTACTCCTAAAGGGGTAAACGAAGCCGAAAAGATTTTAGAATCAACTGCAAAATCCAGTGATTCACTTATTAAGAATCTTTCTATTTCAGCTCTTGATTTTGTGGAAAAATTTATAAAAAAAACACCTACTCCTGTCGAAGGAATGAAAAAACAAAAATAATATATGGCAGAACAAACACCTCCCCCTACAGGTCCTGGTGGTCCTATTGAACCCACTGGGGAAAAACCAAAATTAACGCCGGATAAATCGCAATTTGACTCATATATGCAGCAAGCTCCTGGACAAACTCCTGGAGCAGCGCCGCAAGGTCCATCTGGAGTAAGTCCTATGGAACTTGCACAAGGAGGACTGCAAGGAGCTAATCAGCCAACATTAGACACTTTATTAGCCCAAGTAAATACTACTCATTCAAATTTCGAAAATGTCAAAAAGATGCTGCAAACGCCTAATCTTAGGTTTAAGCGGTCTCAAGAGCATCTTCTTAGAAATAAACTATCGGAAGCAAATACCCATTTAACGGCGGCTTCTAATAAAATGGGAGCTCAAGTTGCTACCCCCGTTAACATTCCTTCCGGAGCAAGCCCTGTTGAAAGATTTATAGGACTTGTCACAAATGGGGAAAATCAATTACATGAAGCTCAACAAGCTTTACTTGATTTAAAGGATAACGAAGGCCAGCTTAATCCTGGCGATATGATGCTGGTACAAGTAAAACTGGCGCAGGCACAGCAAAATCTAGAATACGCTTCTATTTTGCTAAGTAAAACTATTGATGTATTAAAACAGATGATTAACATCCAGTTATAATTATGGATCCTAAATCTACCTTAGATAATTTGATTTCTCACTTGGAAGATGTTGAACTGACAACTGTCCATGGAAGAATTACTGAGGCAATCGGGATGCTGATCAAGGCGGTAATCCCTCAAGTTAAGCTGGGTGAAGTTTGCTTAATAAAAAGAGAGGGAGATCCTTTAGTCGCAGAAGTAGTCGGCTTTACCAAAGATGAAGTGCTCTTGTCGCCGTTAGGTGATATGTCTGGCATAGGCCCCTCCTCTGAAGTAATTCCTATGCGACTTCCTTTAAATATCAAAGTGGGACCACAACTTTTAGGTCGAGTTTTAAATGGCGTTGGAAAGCCAATGGATGAGGATGTTCTGGGTCCCATTGAAGATTTACCTGAAAGTGTTCCTGTTGTTGCACCTCCTCCCGACCCTTTAAAGCGATCTATTATTGAAGAGCCTTTATCAGTGGGAATAAAAAGCATTGATGGTGTTTTAACCTGCGGAAAAGGACAAAGAGTGGGTATCTTTGCTGCTGCCGGTGTAGGTAAATCGACGCTGTTAGGTATGATTGCTAAAAATGCTAAAGCAGATGTCAATGTTATATCGCTTATTGGAGAAAGGGGAAGAGAAGTAAGAGAATTTTTAAAAAATGACCTTGGAGAAGAAGGCCTGAAAAGATCCGTCGTTGTAGTTTCAACTTCTGATCAAGCTCCTCAACTAAGAATTAATGCAGCTTACGTAGGAACAGCCATTGCGGAATATTTTCGAGACCAGGGCAAATCCGTCATTTTAATGATGGACTCGGTTACTAGATATGCAAGAGCCTTGCGGGAGATCGGCCTTGCAGCGGGTGAGCCCCCTGCCAGAGCTGGATTTACCCCTTCAGTATTTTCTACCCTTCCTAAACTTTTAGAAAGGTCAGGAAACTCGGATAAAGGCTCTATTACAGGATTTTATACTATATTAGTAGCTGGAGATGACTTGAATGAGCCAATTGCTGACGAAACAAGATCTATTCTAGATGGTCACATCATTTTGTCTAGAGACTTAGCAAGACAACATCATTACCCTGCTATTGACGTTTTATCATCTGTCTCTCGTATTTTAACGCATATTACTGACAAAGAGCATCAGCAAGTTATTGGAAAGATAAGAGAAGTGTTAGCAAACTACAAAAAAAATGAACTGCTGATTCGAATTGGTGAATATAAACCTGGCTCTGACAAAGATGCTGACTTTGCTATCAAATACATTGATAAAGTCAATCAGTTCTTAAAGCAAGGCGTTCTTGAGAAGTCTAGTTTTGAAGAAACTCTTAACCTGCTTAAAAATCTATTTTAATGAGCGCTGACTATCCTCTTCAAGAGTTAGTTGAGATCAAAGAAAGGCGATTTCAAGAAGCTGCCCGTATTTTAGAAAAAAAGAAAAAACAGCTTTTGGAAGAAGAAGAAAAATTAAAAGAAAAAGAGAGAGAACGGGATAAAGTATTAAAGCACAAACTGGAAAAGCTTCATCAGTTACGACAAGCCTTAGATCAAGGTGAAAGAACAGATAAAATTCAACAAATGAAGCGCTACAAAGAAGTCGTAGATGAGCGTCTAGCTGAGAAAGAAAAGCAAGTTGATGCGCAAAAAAAACAGGTAAAGTTAGCGGAAGAACAGGTAGAAGCTGCAAAAAAAGATTTATACCAAAAACAAAAAGATGTCGAAAAGCTTACTACTCATAAAAAAGAATGGATGAGTGAAATGGAAAGAGAAGAAACAAGAAAAGAAGCTGCTGAGCAAGATGAAATTGGCGCTGCCTTGCATTCCCGTAAAAATAAGAAGAAAAAATCATCTTGAATGATTAATCTATAAGTATAAGGAGTAAAACAAAGGATGATAGGCCCCGTGAGACCTCTACCACCAGATGATAAGGGAAAAACTTCTCGAGCTGATGAATTTGCAGAAAAGCATAAGAAAGTAGAAAGAGCGAGAGAAGTAGATCCAGAAGAAAAGAAAAGAAGGAAATTTAGACAACACTTTGAAAAAGAAACAGAGTCTAAAGCAGCTCCTGAAGAAAAAAAGCCTTCCCCTTATGAAACTACATTTTATGATAAAGGCCCTGCTGAAAAGCAAGAGCCAGTTAAAGGAGTAGAGCAAAAGTCAGAGCTGGAAGAAGAAAAAAAAGAAGAAAAGTCTATATCTTCGAAAGAAGATGGCATCGAAGAGGCCAAGGAATATGACAAGCAAAAACCTGCTTCACCTAGACATCCGACAGAATCTAAAGAAGCAAAAGTTACAACTTACCTACCTCCAAAGCCAGATGAACGCATAGAGCAAAAACAGCTTGAATCAGAAAAAGGCATAACAGCGCCTAAGGCAAAGGATGAACCTGAAGAAAAGAAAAAAGAAACTGAAACGCCACTTCCTTCTCTTCCTATTGCAATGCCGGCTGAAATTGTGCAAAAGGCTTCTGAAATTACCAATTCTGTAAAAGTCTTCTTAAACCCTGAAATTGCTCCTTTATTTGAACAGATGGTTGGAAGAATGGTGATTATGAGCGCTAAAGAAGGAATTATGCAAACGCAAATTGACTTGACCAGTGCCAATTTTGAAAACTCCGTTTTTTTTGGCTCTTCAGTCGTATTAGAAAAATATGCTACAGCTCCAGATTCTTTTAATATTCGCTTAACCGGATCTCCTGAGGCCGTGACCATTTTTAATGCTAATATGGAATCTTTAATGGAAGCTTTTCAGAAATCAAACTTAAACTTTAGAATAGGTAGACTAGAAGCTGCCTATGAAACAACAAGGCCTCTTTTTCGAAGAAAAAAATCTACATCAGGTGGAGATATGTCTGGAGAAGATTTAGGAAAGTAAAATGACAACGCTTTGGAATACACAGATACAAGAAAAAATACAGAACATTGTAGAAGTTCCAGTAGGAATCGATGCGTTTTCTTGGGATAGATTTAGCAAGGAATTTTCCGAGAAGTTTGAATTGGAAGGCCTCAAAATTGAACCATTAAAAACCTATTGGCTAACTCCTGAAGAATTTGAAAGTCTTTCTCACAATGAGAACTTTTTTATTGAAATGGCAGCTCAGCCTATTTTAGAAAATTGTTACTTGTTTATGGACCAAGAAGAAATTTCTAAAATCATCTCTTGGGCCTTATTCAAAAAAGAGGAAGGTAGCAGCTTTTCTTCTGAACTGCTCCAGGAAGGCTTTTATCGATACATGGTTCTTGAAACCCTCGATATCATAGAGCAAGATAACCTTTGCCAAGGCCTTTCCTTTAAAATAACTCAAGAAACAGCGGAAATAAAAGAAGCTTGCCTTGTTATCGACCTGCAAATTACTTATCTGCAAAAAACGTGTTTTGCAAAAGTTTTTCTGACAAAAGGTTTTATTGACTCCTGGGATAATCAGATTAAAAGTACTATTGACTTTACTAAATTGCCTGTTACAGAATCCCTTAACCTTAATTTTAAGGCTCTTATCGCTGAAACAGCCGTAAGCGAAAATATATTAGAAACGATAACCCCCGGTGACGTTATTTTATTAGATAAAACTTATTATGATAGTAAGCTGCACCAGGGATTTGTCCTTCTTCAACTGGAAAATACTCCCCTATTTCAAGCAAAATTAAAACAAGATAAAATAAAAATCATAGGGCCTGCTTTTTCTGAGGAAGAGCTAAATGAGGAAGTGCAAGACCTTCCTTTAAATCTTCATGTTGAAATAGGTTCCTTTAAAATACCTTTTAAGCAGTTAATGACCTTAGAAGAGGGAGAGACCATTGATCTACCTCACAATATTGAACAGGACATTGATTTAACTTTAAACGGAAATTACCTTGGAAAAGGTGAACTCATAAAAGTTGGCGAAGCTTTTGGCATTCGCGTAACTGAAATGACTTGAAGAAACTTCTTCCTTAAACTTTTTCTAGAATGACGAAAGAAAACATATATCATCAAAATACTAAGCCACATTTAACTAAAGATGTATCGTTCGCCACTCCATCCATAATTGGACCCTATCGTATTGAAAGCCCTCTTAGTAAAGGCGGCATGAGTATTTTATACCTTGCAAGTCATCCTGAAACTCACGAGCCTTTAGTTGTAAAAATTCTGTCGCCTAAATATATCACCAATAAAGAAATGGTCTCACGATTTTTAAAAGAAGCTGAAATCATTTCCATGACTGACCACCCCAATATTATAAAGGTTTTTGGTCAGGGCAAGTGGGAAAAAGGATTGTATATTGCTATGGAGTTTGTTCAGGGTGTTTCTTTAAGGCAATTCATTCTACAAAAATCTTTATCTCAGACCAAAGCTCTAGATATTATACTTCAAGTAGCTTACGCCTTACTGCACTTGCATACCCATGGAGTTATCCACAGAGACTTAAAGCCTGAAAATATCCTTATTACAGAGTCTGGTAAAGTTAAAGTCATTGATTTTGGCATAGCCCAACTTCATCAAGAAGAAGAAATAACGTCTAAAAAATCTCGCCTGATAGGCACACCAAATTACATGAGTCCTGAACAAAAAGAAAATCCTAATAAAGTATCTTTTTCATCGGATATTTATTCACTGGGAATTATCGCTTATGAACTCATCTTAGGAAGGCTTTCGCACGGCGTTATCCATCTATCTTTTTTACCCGGATCTCTTCAGAAGATTATTGAAAAGTCTTTAATGGTAAATCCACAAGACCGTTATCAAGATATCGTGGATGTAATAAGTGAAATAACTCTTTTTTTAAAAAAAACACGCGATGAAATACCCACTTCTTTAGACAACAAAACACTTGATAGTTTTCTCACATTAAAAAAGGATTTCTTTTCACAAAAAGCTCCAACATGGCCACAAATTGAAATTGGCCTTTCTCAGCAAAAAGCAGAGTTTATGACAGGAGCGCTGCATGATTTTCACAAGCTGCCAAATGACCAGTATTTAGTTATAATAGCAGAACCCTTAAAAGAAGGATTGTCCACTCTCCTTCCTGTTGCTGCCCTTAAAGGGATGATAAATGCTCTTATAAAAAGTCAGCAAAATGAATTTCATCCGCTGACTTTCACGCATACTATTAACAGACTTGTAGCACTTGATAAACAAACTTATCCCAACCCTTTTGGGCTTTCTCTTTTATTGCTTATACCAGAAAAAGATCGTATGGTATTCATTTCCTGCGCTCATAGCTCTTTGTATCATTTACCTTCAGACAGCTCTAACTACAAAGCATTAACAACGCCTAACGACCCTATTGGGAAAAGCGGCGATTCTTCTTTTTTAGAAACTGCTGCTAATTGGAAAAGTTCTGATTTATTATTACTTTGCTCTATGAATTCCAAAGAAATACCTTCTTTTGATAGTGCTATTTCAGATTATATTTTTTTATCTCCACAAGTTCAGTCAGAAAAAATCTTGTCTGAAATTTTAAGCAAGCAGGATATTAAATCTCAAAAGAACTCAACAGCCATTACGCTTCATAGAATTTTTTAGATCAAATTTTTCTAAAGTTTTTTTTGCGCAAGTGTTGATATCTAAAGTTTATCTGAAAAAAAAGTGTTAAGAATATAACAAGACAAAGATCTCAATTAAGTATTCTTCAAAGCATAGATGTGTAATTTATACAAAAAACTGGTTGTTCAATTTTTTAAATAAAAGTGATTTAAATAAATCAAATATGATAGTAAAAAGAAAAGGTGTAATTTTTTTTTTAGCTCTATGAAAGATTGCAATTATTAGATTAGTATTTTACGATTTTAGTAAGAGTGCAGCTAAATTGCAAAACGCATGCTTTTATGGTTTCTTAAAAATGCAAAATGTTTTTCGTAAAATTGTCTTTTCTTTTATTTTTCTTGGTTCCCTTTCTTTACCTGAAAGCATAGTCGCTCAGGAAAGTGGTTTTACCATTAACTATACAAATGTTTCTTTGATTGAGTATGTTAAGTTTGTTGGGAAAATTTGCAAAACCAATTTCATTTATGATGAAAATGAACTTGCAAATTTAACTATCACTGTTGTTTCCGATGAGCCCATTACCCGTGAAAACTTAATGTCTACATTAATACAGACACTAAGAATTCATGGTTTGAACTTATTAGAGCAAGAAGGAAGTCTTCTTATTACTAAATCAGACAGCGTAAAGCAATTAGCACATGTGTCTTCTTCCAATGAAGCTCTTAATCCCGAAATTCCTATTATTACTAAAGTATTTCGCGTAAAGAACACGTCTGTAGAGTCTATTGCAGCTATTATTCAATCCATGATATCTGCTCAAGCAGTTTTAGATGTTTTACCAGAAACTAGGCAAATAATCCTAACAGACATTACGACTAATCTAGAGAAAGTCGAATCTCTTATTGAAAATTTAGACTCCCCTGAGACTCCTTTGGAGATTGAGCCTTACAAGGTGCGGTTTAACCAGCCTGAATATCTGATTAGCTTGGCAAGCCAGCTTATGGCCCCCCTATCACAAGGAAGCCCCTTTATTTTAGTCCCACATGATATCGCCAACACAATTTACATTGTTTCAACACCAAGGCTTGTAGAAAAAGCAATCGCCATTTTCAGTAACTTAGATGTAGAGCCAGACGCAAAAACAAAAGGAAAGCGTGTAAAAGGAGAAAACCTTCTTATTTATAAGGCGCAAGAAAAAAATGCGATGGAGCTTGTCAAGGCGCTATCCAATATTGCAAGTACCTTAAAAGAATCAGGCGTCTTTGATAAAGACCTTATAGAAACGATCGAGACCCAAAAATTTATCCCCGAGACGAACTCCATCCTTTTTATGGGCAGCCCAACCTCTTTGGCTAAAGTAAAAGAGTTTCTGTTGAGTTTAGACGCTCCAGGAAAAGCTGCTTTTTCAGAGTCAACTCGCTTTTTTATTTATAAGCCTCAATTTTTAAGTGTTTCGGCTACAAAAAAAGCCATTGATGAATACGCAAAAAATCTTGCTCTTTCCAAATACACCGACCAAACCCTTATCGAGTCACTGCAAAATGCAAAAGTAATTCCTTCCACTCAATCAATATTATTCACCGGAGATCCTGTAACATTTGAAAAAATCAGAGAGATTTTAAATAGCGTTGACAATGCTTCAGATAGTGATGTGAAGGGAAGGCAAAAAACATTTTGGATGTACAAAATTGAGAAGACGACTTCACAAGGTCTTATTGATGCCCTCAACTCCATGGTAAAAGACTTAAAGAAAGCTGATGTAATTGAACAGGATCTTATTGAGACCATTGACTCAATGAAATACTTAAAAGATTCTAATTCCCTGCTTTTTACAGGACCTCAAAGTGGAGTCCAGAAGCTTCAAAATTTCCTACCAAGTTTTGATCAAGTAGACGGCCTTCTACCTATTAGCAGTCAATTCTTGGTTCACCGTCCTGTTTACCTTACAGGTGATCAGATTTTAGAGTCTTTAAAAGATCTTGCTAAAAACTTAGAAGAGTCACAACTGTCAGACCCCGCTTTAATAAGAGCCATTGATAGTGGAAAATATGTAAAATCTACACAAACTATTTTGTTTACAGGCGATCCTGAATCATTAAAAAGACTGGAAGCTCTTTTACAAGATGTTGATGGGAAAGAAACAGCTCAGTACGCCAAAGCAACGTACTGGATCCATCCTTTGAAGTATGTTAGTAGAGAAAGAGCTGAAGAATATTTAAAACAAGTAACGCAGAACTTAAGCAAGTCAGGCCTAAAAAACGAGCCGGTAGTTGCTGCCATCCGATCCATGCGTTATGTGCCTGAGTCTAGATCGTTAATGTTTTCTGGAACACAGGACGCACTCAACCAAGTTCAAGAAATTTTAAACTCTTTTGATAGTCCTGAAGTAGAGAAACAATCTTTTTCTGCTTATTTTCTTTACAAGCTGCAAAATGTATCAGGTGCTTTAATTGAAGAAGATTTAGAACGTTTTGCAGAAAATTTAAAGTCTACAGGGCTAAAAGATAGTGAGCTAATTAAGGTATTGGATAATGCAAAATGGGTAAGAGAGACTAACTCCATTTTGCTTACGGGCGATTCTAAAGCAATACAAGAAGCGAAAGAGATTTTAAATAAGTTTGACGTTATCAGAGATGATAGTAAGCGGGCCGATTTATTTATGTATAAGCCTAAATTCTTACCGCCTGAACTATTGCAAAAATCACTTAATGAACTTGTTGCAAATTTAAAAAAATCAGATTTGAGTGATTCAGCTTTAGTTAATCTGATTAAAAGCATGCGCTACTCTGATACTACCCAAACTCTTATCTTTACTGGTGATCCTTCAGCTATAAAAAAGCTGCAAGTCATTTTGCAAAACATTGATGATGAAAGTGCCCAAGGCCCAATTCAGCAAATAGGCAAAACTACATTTCTTTTATATAAACTCAAAAATGCTTCAGGAAATCAGATTCAAGCATCTATCAGACAAATATTAAAAGATTTAAAACGATCTGGCACATCTGACAAAAACTTTTTAAAAACATTAGAGAGCATGAAGTACGTTCCTGAAACGAACTCTCTACTGTTTACTGGAGATCCTACTTCTTTAGAGAAAGCGCAAGCCTTAGTGGAAAAGTTTGATGTCAAAAGCTTAGCAGGTCCAGTAGAGATGGGACCGGCTGGTGAAACCTTTTTTGTTTACAAGCCAAAATATTTAAGCGGGCCTGAATTGCAAAAGCAATTAGAAGATTTTGCTGATAACTTAAAAATGACCGGTCTTTCCGACCCTCTTTTATACCAAGCCTTAAATAATGCTAGATGGGTTGAAGCTAACAAGTCTCTTATCATTACAGCTGACCCGCAAACACTGGAAAAAGTAAAAGGGCTTTTAAGAGAAGTAGATGTGGTTGATGGCATTGCTCCTCATATTGAGCCTACAATACAACCTGGCGAGCAAACCAGCTTTTTAGTCTACAAGCTGCAATACCATAAAGGAGAATCCATTAGAGCTGCCCTTAGGTCTATTGCAAAAGATTTATCTGAATCAAAAGTTCCTCAAAACCAAGTTTTATTAGATGCTATCAATGCAGTTCAATGGATTGAAGTTACTAACTCTCTTTTATGCACAGCTGACCCTCAAACTTTAGCAAGACTAAGGGAACTGATCAAAAGCTTAGATATTCCCTTAAAGCAAGTATTTATTGAAGTGTTGGTCATTGAGACCTCCCTTTCCAACTCATTAGAGTTTGGTTTAGATTGGCTTGGAAAAGGCAAATGGAAAGACAAAGCAGCTACAAGTATTAGTAATGCCAACTCTACAACTGACGCCTTTTCTACTAACTTTCAAAGCATAAATGCTACTAACACACCTCAGGGAACTACGATACCTTTTGCTAGCAGCGGATTTAGTTTTGGCGCAATAGGAGATGTGATTTTCCATAAAGGGGCCTCCTTTGTCTCTATGGGATCCTTAATGAAGGCTCTGCAAAATGACCGCGAGACTATTATTGTAACTACCCCAAAAGTATTTGCCCAAGACAGTAAGAAGTCGACTTTATTTATTGGCCAAAACATTCCTTTTGTTGGATCTTTTGTCACTAACCAAGGAAATAACGTTGTTAACACCACCAACATTGAATATCGAGATATCGGTACCAATTTGGAAATTACGCCAGTTCTTGGAAATTCTGATATTGTTACCTTAAACTTATCTTTATCAAGGTCATCTACTGATACCGCTGGTGGTATTACTCTCAACGTCGGGAATGTACAAGGTGTAACAACAAATAAAACAAGCTTGGATACTACATTCCATGTTCCTAATAAGCACTTCTTAATCTTAACAGGTCTGGTTTCCCAAACCAAAGACAGGCAAAAGTCTGGCCTTCCTTGTTTAGGTGGCCTTCCATTAATTGGAGCTGCATTTAACTTAAACAACAATGTTGACTCCTTTAACAATATTGTTATTTTCTTAAGGCCTCATATTTTAAACTCTTTAGAAGATCTTGAAGATATAACTCGAAAGCAGGAAGATTACTTTAGAGAAGAAACTGGCGCACCTGTTTTAGAATCAGAGTTCGATGAAGCTATGGAAAAGATTAAATCTTACGATGATGAATAGGATCTGTCTTTTTGTTTTACTACTTTGCTGTAGCTGTTATCGTGTACAAGATAAAATCCAGCCTCAAATTAACTATAGATTAGAAGAAAAATATTTAGATGAGCTTAAACCTGCTTTTGCTCCTATCTCCGATGCTGAAAAACGAGAGGAATGGGGCAAAGAATATTTGATTGCTCTTGCCTTTGCAAAAGAAATGGATCTTTACAGAGCCGTTTCAACTTTTAAAAGAGCCTCTATTTTAGTCCCTGAAGAAAAGGAAACTAGAAAGCTAGAAATTCAATACAATATAATCCTCTGCTATTTTCTCGCGAAAAAATATGAAGATGTTGTGATAACTTTTGAAAGATCTGAGCTAGATCATATAGACAAATCTTTTACTACTTTTCATGACTTGTTAATTGTTTTATATAGCAGCTATTTACAGATTGGCGATCTTGATAAAGCTAATACCGCCTTGGATTTATTGAAAAAGAACTACCCTAAAACTGCTGAGAAAATTGATCTTTCTATGGCATTAATACAGCCGGATATAGAAAGAGCAGAGTGCTTGGCTCAAAATACTCCCTATCAAGAAGATATTACGCTAATGCTAGATGCGTATGCAAAAAATAAAAAGTCCATCAACAAAGCAAAAGCTTTAAACGCTTTTATTCCTGGTGCTGGTTATTTATATGTAGGTCAGAAAAAAGCTGCTTTAACTTCTTTTTTAATTAACGGATTGTTTATTGGAGCTGCTACCCACTTTTTTTTAAATGGTCAAATATCTGCAGGTTTGCTAACTACAAGTTTTGAGTTTGGATGGTATTTCGGAGGGATTCACGGAGCAGGATTAGAAGCTAGATATTATAATGAAAGGGTCTATGAAGAAATGGCCTCATCAGTTATGAATCACTACCGCCTATTTCCTGTATTTTCACTGCAATATGGATTCTAAAAAGATAATTATACTTCTATTACCTATTTTTATTTTTGCCAAAGAACCTTTTCAGGAACCTTGGGGAAAAGATACTGTTTTATTGCAAAAAAAAACTCATCAATCTATCCCGCAAAAAAAAACTGTCGGAAGAAAAATTGCTAATGGTGTCATTCACTTTTATCAAAAAAACATCTCCCCCGCTAATGGACCTAAAAGCAATTTTAGACCCACCAGCTCCAAATATATGGAACTTGCTATTCAAAGATACGGCTTTGTAAAAGGGTTTGTTATGGGGTGTGATCGTCTTATGAGAGAAAACTCCGACCCATGGGTATATAGAACGATAGATGTCAATGGATGTACTTATAAATTTGACCCTGCTTTGGAAGACAAAAAGCTAAGATCCAATTAGGTCTGCTATCCCAGATGCGTCCTCCATATCTACTTCTCTATAATTCTCAGCAATAGCTCTTAAAGTACTAGATCTTGAGATGGGGTTAACTACTGCTTCAGCAGCTTCTATCGCCTCTTGAGCATTTCCTGATAGAATTAATCTTGCTGCTATAATACAACTCTGAGCGCATAGCTTTATTTCATTATTGGGAATTGTATCAATAATTCTATTAATTTCCTCAAAAATTCCTTTAACTCGTTCTAAACTCCCAAACAAGCGATGGGATACTGCTATGTTAGTATATTTATCTACAAGATCTTTGAGAGCTGTTGACTTCTCTTGCAAGTCAGTATCTTCACTGATAGCTAACTCTTCTTGCAATAAAGAAGCTATAGCAAAACCAGGCGCTAACTCAGCTGCTAATGTAGAAATCTTTTTAGCCTCATCATCAAGACCTTCTTTAGTCAATTTCTCAGAAACAGCTGGCAAAAAGTCAACGTTGGCAGAAAATTCGCCAATTAAAGTAATTAAGTCGCTAGGGACTTCAGTTATGTTTGAAATCGATGTCATATTGTAATTATTTATTAAAATAATACATGGCGTATAAAAAATTTAACAAATCGAACCTATAAGGCATAGCAAATAGGCTCGTATGAAATACTTATTTCAGAAACGTCTCATTCCTAAAACTGCCTTCGGTCCTATTGCATTTCCTCTTGGACAAGGTATTGAGAAAGGTCAGTTGCAGATGGAATATGAGGATCAGAGAGATTAATCTCCTTTAATGAATGACTATTGGACAAGATTTTGTCGGTCTGAATCCTATTAATTTCCTGAATGATTTCTTGAGCGGCTGGTAAACCCTTAAGTAAAGGATGGGATGTTGCTAACTCTTTGTATTTCTCTACAAGCTGATTGTAGAGCATAGCCTTGTTTTCTAAAGGTGCTTTATCTGCTTCTTCCTCATCTGCTAATAAAGAAGCCATAGCAAACTCGGGCGCTAACTTAGCTGCTAATATAGAGACCTTTTCAGCTTCTTCATTAAGACCTTTTTCAGCCAATTGCGCAGAAACAGCTGGCAAAAAGTTAATGTCTCCTGAAAACTCGCCAATTAAGCGCATTACATCGCTATCTGGGCTTACACTTGGAATACTCATATAGATTACCTTTTGTTAAAAAAAAATTATTAGATTTTATATTTTGTAAATATTTAACAAAATTATAGATGAGTACTTAAAAAAATTAAATTCGAAATTTTTTTTAATAAAACCCTGGTCTTATACTTAAGAATTAAGAACTTACAAGATCTTGCGCCCTTAAACAAGCTTTCCAGGTGGATAATTGAGGATTTGCCTCTTCTGAAATAAATAGATTTTCCGTTCCAATAGTTTTAACTACTTGAGTTCTATGGAATATTTTCCAAACCTCGTCAGTGATACCACTAATTAACAGGTGTCTGTTAGTTGCCTGCAGGTATTCATGCACTTTTAAAATTGCCAAGCACATAGAAGCGTCCATATGGTAAACCCCTGTAAGCCTTAATACAATTGCTCTTACATGTGTGTCTTTGGCAATGGTTCTCATAGTGTTTTGAAAAAGATCGACTGTTCCAAAAAACAACTCTCCTGACACCCCTATAATTCTTATTTTTCGATGCACATTTTCGGTTGCGCTCACTACAGTTAGCCTTCCTGCTGTATTGAAGGCATATTCTACTTGATGAGGCTCTGCTGACTTTTTTAAATAAAAAACGAGAGAAATAACTATCCCTATAAAAAATGCTAAATCTAAATCAAAAACCAAACAAGAAGACATGGTCAGGCAAAATACAAATGCGTCACTTTTAGTTGCTCTAAAGCACAACTTAATATTTTCTAAATTGACAATATTAAAAGTAGTTAACAGTAATAGAGCTGCTAAGGCAGATAGAGGTATTAATTTTACTAAAGGCCAAAAAATAAATATAATAATGGCTACAAAAATGCCGCTGTAAATTGATGCAAAGCGGGTTTTTGCTCCTGATAGAAAGTTAAGGGAACTTCTTGAAGCACTTCCTGAGACAGGAATAGCAAAAGGAAAAAAAGCTAAAAACAAATTACTTATACCAAGGCCAAACACTTCTTGGTTGGAATAAATATTTTGCCCACTCTTGGACGCTAAGTTTCTTGAAACGCTAAAGACTTC
Source organism: Chlamydiae bacterium CG10_big_fil_rev_8_21_14_0_10_35_9 (assembly GCA_002773835.1). Taxonomy (GTDB): domain Bacteria; phylum Chlamydiota; class Chlamydiia; order Chlamydiales; family SM23-39; genus 21-14-0-10-35-9. Next base: position 20,765 of record PFAC01000019.1, read on the forward strand.
TAAAATAGCGACAAAACTAATTGCTACAGAAGATAAAAATACCTCGGATAAGACTTTAAATTTAAGATAGGGCAGTCCAAATTCAAATCGAGGACTGCCTACATCAATAACGTCTTTTAACGTTTTGACCTTGAAAATCTCCGGTAAAAACTCATTTATGCAATAAGCTAGCCCTCCGGCTAGGATTAAAGTAAGTAATGCATCTGGCACTTTTGGCAGCTTTTTCTTAAAAAAGAAAAGAAACCCGATGGCAGTGGATCCTAAAATAAAAGGGCCTAGCTGCACTTCTTGAATGTGCGTTAAAAAATAACTGGCCCTGAAAATTAATGTATTATTGTCTCCCAACTCTACACCAGTAAAATAATACATTTGGTTGGCAATGATAGCCAAGGCAACCCCGGCAAAATACCCCAATACTACTGACCTTGAAACAAATTGCAAAAGTTTTCCTACGTTAAAAAAAGCAGAAAATATTTGCACTGCTCCAATCACAAAAATGATGTGCATTAATATCTGCAGGACTAGCCCTTCATCTGAAATACTGGATCCTGGGTAGTTCTTTTGTATTACATCAGCGACTGTCGTTTGCAACAAAATTGCAACACCTGTTGTTGGACCTGATACTAAATGCCGAGATGAACCCCAAGCAGAGGCAAAAATCGTGCCAAAAATGGCCGAGTAAAATCCGGCAATTGGAGGTAGGCCAGCTAAAAGCGAGTAGGCAATTGCCTGAGGTATGGCTAGCAATGCAACTGACAAGCTAGCAAATAAGTCTTGTTTTAAGGTAGAAAAATGGTACCTTTTCAGTTCTTTTTTAAAAGGTATGAAGCTAATAGGTCGGCTTAAATGATTTTTCATAGTTCCTATTTATAAAATGAAAAACCATTAATATCTACTTAGGACTTTTTCTTTCCTCTAAGAATAAACTCTATTGGGCATCCAGTAAATGCGTACTCCTGCCTAAATGAGTTGATAAGGTAGTTTTTGTAAGCCTTAGTCATTAAGTTTGGATAGTTAATGAATAGAATAAACCTCGGTGGATTCGTTGTTTTTTGTGTCATATAGTATACACGAAGCCTTTTTCCTAAAATCATTGGAGGGTGCACTTTTTGAAAGCATTTTTCGATAAACTGATTAAGCTCAGAAGTAGATAATTTTTTGGCAAGGTTCTCCTGGACTTCGTTCACCTTTTCAAAAATATCCGTAATATTCCTCTTTTCTTTGGCGGAGCCTACAATAATTGGACAGTGCTTAATAAAAGGAGATTCCTCATAGATTGCCTGAATGGAATGCTCCATTCGAAACCCTTTTACAAGGTCCCATTTATTTAAAAATATGACCAGCCCTTTTCCTTCACTTTCAATTTGATTGATAATTCGCTTTTCTTGTGATGTAAGTCCTTCATTCGCATCAATTACCAACACGCAAACATCTGCTCTCGTGATAGCATTTTCTGTGCGCATGGCAGCAAATTTCTCTACGACTTCCTTCTCTTTATTTTTCCTTCTTATTCCAGCAGTATCAATCATAAGATAAGAAGATTCGTTATAATCTAAAGGAATATCAATAGCGTCGCGAGTAGTCCCCGCAATAGGGCTAACTATTGTCCTTTCTTCATTTAACAGAGCATTTATTAAGGTGGACTTGCCAACATTGGCCCTTCCCACAATTGCCACTTTACAGATGGCATCAACTTCATCAGCTAAGTGAGCTTGAGGCACTTTCTCAAAAATATTTTCCAACAGTTCAGCTACATGAAGGCCATGAAGAGCAGATACCGGTACCATTTTTTCTATACCTAACTCAAAAAAATTAAACACTAGATCAGATAAGGACAAATCATCAATTTTATTGACTGCTAAAACAACGGGCTTATGCGTTTTAAGTAAAATTTTTGAAATATCAGCATCAAGGCTCTGTACTCCAGCCTTCCCATCCACTACCAATATAATGCCATCAGCCTCTTCAATAGCTAACTGGGATTGTCTTCTTACCTCTTCCGTGAAAGGAATATTTTTACCAAAGTGAATCCCCCCTGTATCGATTACCTCAAAAGTTTGTCCCGCAAATTCGGCTTCACCGTAAATACGGTCACGGGTAACCCCTTCCATATCATCGACAATAGCAATTCTTTTTTTGCAAATTCGATTAAAAAGGGCTGATTTGCCCACATTAGGGCGTCCAACTAGTGCTAATTTCATAAAACTACTGTTTTTAGCCCTAAATTATATCTAAAGGTAAGATAAAATGGTGTAGCAAAATTTATTGCCTAAAAACAAAATTGACTGCTGCTGCTACTGAAGCTAACCCATATAAATGTATAGAATTGAAACAAGCATCTATTTGCTCTTCCATGACAGAGACATCATTTTCTTGCCCTTGCGCTCTCATCAGAATAGCACGAGTTGCCTGTGCCGTTGCAAACACCCCAAAAATAAAAAAAACTGTATAGGCTACGTCAGCGATTGCTTTATTCTGCGTATTCTCTCTTCTATTTCCAGGTTCTCGAACCTCTAAAGTTGCATTTTCTGGCAAAGTGGCAGTAGACTCTATAGACATTTTTCACCTCTAGTGTTAAAAAAATTTTTTACACTAAACAAAAAAGAATCGATAAAATCAAGTTTTTTTTAATTTTAATATATTAAAAATACTATTCAAAAAAAATCTAATTGAGTGCACAAGAAGAATCAGATAAACAAGGTTTTTTTATGCTAATTTTATTTTTTATAGCATTGGTTCTCGTTTTGCTAGCCTTACCTATTTGGCCCTATAGCAAAACACGGGGATATCGCATTTCCGTTATTTTTGGGATCATAGCGATTGTCCTTTTATTCTTTCTTTTAACTTCAACTTCTTATGTTGAATATGAAAGGGATGAAGAGGGAACAGAGCTAAAAATTGAGAGAAATTATTAAATAAAGCGTATCTGTGCTATTAATCGGAACTAAAAACCTGCAACGGGTGAGTTGATAGTTATTCTTTTTAAGATTTTCGTAAGATCTCTATAAGCTCTTCTCTTGATAGCTTTTTAAGCTGATCACTATCGTCTTTCCCTAAAAGTTCTTCAGTCAAGCCTAACTTTCTTTCAATAAGACTATGAATATCTTCTTCTAATGTGTTTTTAGTCACTAGCTTGAAAACCTGAACCCCTCGATTTTGCCCAATACGATGAACCCTATCGGTTGCTTGATTTTCTTTAGCGGGATTCCACCATCTGTCATAATGAATCACAACAGATCCTGCCGTAAGATCAATCCCTACGCCTGCGGCTAAAAGAGAAGCCACAAAAACGGAACATTTTGGGTCTTCTTGAAATTTTCTAATTTGATCATGTCTTTTTTTAGTAGCTCCTTTAATAGATGCGAAAGAAATGTTTTTCTCTTTTAAGTGCTGCTCAATTATCGTTAACATATCTAAGTACTGAGAAAAAACAACTAATTTTTGTCCACTTTCAATCGCTTCATTTAAAAGCTCAACAAATAAATCCCACTTTCCACTTTTGTGATTTTTATAGGATTTTGGATCTTTAAGAAACAAGCTGGGGTGATTGCAAATTTGCTTGAGCTTGGACAATATCGAAAATATATGAAGATAAGGAACGGGTTCTGCTTCATTTTCTAATGTCGATAAAAGCTCATGTTTACTTTGCCGCAATGTTTCGTTATAAATTTTCTGCTGCTCTTCTGATAACTGGCAGTAAGCAAGCTCTTCCATTTTTTCTGGAAGATCAAATAACACATCCCTTTTTTTTCTTCTTAAAATAAAAGGCTTTATTATTTTGGATAAGATCTTTTTCTTTTCAGGATCTTGATTGCGCTCAATGGGATTAATGAACATTTCTCTAAAAGTACTCATAGCAGGCAGATAATTAGGCAAAACAACATCAAATAAGGCCTTTAGCTCTGACAAATAGTTTTCAATGGGTGTTCCCGTAAGACCAAGCCTCATATTGGCTTTAATTTGTTTGCAGGATTTGTGCGTTTGAGATTGAGGATTCTTAGCAATTTGAAGCTCATCAAAAACAACTACTTCAAATTTAAATGACTTAAGGTTTTCATTTTTTTGTCTCAAGATTCCATAAGATGTAAGAAGTAAGTCGTACGTCTCTTCAAAAGACTCTAACGAGCGTTCTATTCCATAATAAGTAAGTACTCTCATCTTTGGTAAAAATCTTTTAATGAGATCTTCCCAATGATAAATCACGGATGTGGGACAAATAACCATGTATTTATTCATACACTCAGTATCTTCATTCATAACAGAAGCTAAAAGGGCCATTGTTTGATGTGTTTTCCCAAGTCCCATATCATCACATAAAATACCTGATAATCCATGTGCGTATAAAAACCAAAGCCATTGCACCCCTATTTCCTGATAGGGTCTTAATTTAGCTTGCAAAAGATGGGTATCTAGCAGCCTTTCAGTCTGTAGAGAAGAGATTTCCTTTAAATACTTTCTCATCTCTTGAGCATCTTTATTTTGAGCTCTAGTAGGTGAAATCTCTTCAAAGATGCAAAGCCTGAGCCATTCTAAAGTAGTAAGTTTAAGAAGCTGGGTTTCCGTAGAAATTTTACGGCTGCTTAATTCGATTAGCCAACGAAATCTTGTATCAAGTAGATTTATTAACCCTGCACTAGAAAAAAAATATTGTTTATTTTCATGTATCTTTTGCCAAACATCAGACAGCGCTACCTCCCCCAACTCTGATTTAAACTTAAGATCAACGAGCCAAAATACTTTATTTTTTCTTTTTTGCTTTTTTAGTTTTTTAAGGTTTAACTTCAACCTTTTCGGTTTTTTAAGCTTTTTATCTAAATTGGATATATAAGGAGATAGTTTTTCTAATTCATAGTTTAAAAAATAGTTTTCTTGGGACTGTGGAATTTTTCTTTCTTTGCTATAGCGTTCTGGCAATCTCGCACTAAAAGGTAGTTTAGAAAAGCCCTCATCTCGAACAAAAACATATTCATCAAAGTAAAGTACATCTTTTTCCGTATAACCTTCTTGAAAGTGAACCTTAGGGCAAAGGAATATATTTTCATCTATCACTTGAATGCTTAAAGTAGTTTTTTTAATAGGACAGCTGTCAGCAAAAAAGTGATGTATATTTTCCAGTTCTACTTCATGCTCTTTTATAAAATTGGGGACTTCGGATTCAGCTAATTGCAAACCTGGCCTTATAGACAGAGGTCTGCCGGATTCTCTTTTTAAATAAAAGCCTTGGTTTTGAATGTAAAGCCAATCACCAAAATCAATGGTTTTTCCAGACCCTTTAGGTAGCTCTATTTTTAAGTAAAACTCAAGTTCTTTCTCTTTTGTAACTTGATATTTAAACCGGCTTTGAAGAGTTCCAAAATGCGTTTCGAATCCTTTCTTATCATTGAGCCATACTCTATGTGAATGAATAAAGTCAGAAACATGCTCCTTTTCAATGACTTTTTCTTTGGTATCAAACAAGGCATCTTCTAAAAAATAAAATCCTTTTCCAGAAACATAATACCATGGTGGGAAAAACTCTGACTTCTTATCTTCTGTCTCATCTAGTGAATGCACATACGTAGTGACATGCAGCCTTTCTTTCTTATCAAAAAACAATCGGTAGTTTGCTAAAGTGGGATATTTAAATACTTTAATATCTTCCAAAGTTTTTTCGAAGGTTTCAGTATATTCGGAAAGAATATTTCCAATTTCATGACTTTGGATATTTTGTTTCTCAAGTAATGGATCCGGAATAAGAGGTCTAAACCCAACATTTTCAATATAAATGTATTGACCTACCTTGTACCCTGCATTTTTTTCAAGACTGTGTCCATTTTCTTTTGCATGAACGTGAAATTCTTTTTTTATTTCATCATATTTAATACTTTGAATCTTTTCTTCCACATCACCTAAAACACTGAGAGGCATTTTAACTGTATTTAAAGTGGGTATCAACTGAGGCCACTTGGCTTCAGAAATATAGGCTTCAATAATAAGCAGATCATCAAATGTGATTGTGATTTGATGAGGAGGTGATACTTTTTCTTCTAAAAAAGTAATCTTGTATGGGTGATTGTTATCTTGCAAAAAAGCTAGCCACTTCGCTACATCAGACCAAAAAGAAAGCTCAAAATTGATTTCATGAGAGGCCTGTCCTTTTTTCCACTGAAAAAGCTCTTCTTCAGATATTTGAGAAAATTTTAGAGGAACCGCTTCCTGATCAATTTTAGAAGAATTTAATGCACTATTAAACTTTTCTATAGCTGCATCGGATAAAAGTTGGAGATCAAATAGCTTTTTGTGCGTTTTAGAAAGAAAAAGAAAATGTCCTTTTTTCTCTTTTTTTAAGGTTTTATCAGTAAAGCCTATTCTTAATGATAAAGAAAAGCAAAAAGCTTTCCAAAATGACTTCTCATATCTTTTTTCTAAAGTTTCTTTCGAGTCCCTAAAAATAGCAAGATAAGCAGCCGCTAAATGAAGGCACTGCTTTTCCTGAACGCAAGAGCAAAAAGCATCCTGAATAATTCCTTGTGCATCAAATTGTATAAAAGGGAAATAAGAGGCCTGCTCTTTATCATCGAATATTTCAACTTGATATGTCCCTTTAGAAAAGACAATATCCTTGACATGCCCTGCATTAATAATATGTTCTGCTCGATCCAAATATTGTAAAACGAAGTCAGGTAAACTCATTTTTTAAATATACAATTTCCCTAACTTCGTTTCTAATAGTGTTGGAATTACTTGTCTAGCGATTTAAGACTAACACGAAAGCAATGCTATTTTAACATTTCGTCCGGCGACACATAGTCATAGCCTAAATCTTTAGCAACAGGCTCATTTGTAACTTTGCCTAAGCAGACATTAAGCCCCATTTTAAGATGAACGTTTTCTTTCATTGCCTTTTTATAGCCTAGATTAGCGAGCTTCAAAGCAAAAGGAAGCGTTGCATTAGTAAGTCCTTCTGTTGCCGTTCTAGCTGCTGCTGATGGCATATTTGTCACGCAGTAATGAACGACACCTTCTACAATATAAGTAGGCTCTTTATGAGTAGTTGGTCGAGATGTTTCAAAACATCCACCCTGGTCTATTGCAACATCCACTACAACTGAGCCAGGCTGCATTTTTTTCACCATGTCATACGTCACAAGTTTTGGTGCAGCGCCTCCTGGGATCAAAACAGCACCAATAACTAAATCTGCAGTTAGCAACTCTTCTTCGATAGCTGCCGGAGTAGAATATCGTGTTTTCAATGCTGGTGCATATTGCTCATTAAGTTGTCGAAGCCTTGGAAAAGAGACGTCAAAAATAGTTACATCAGCTCCAAGCCCTAATGCCATGCGCATTGCTTCAGTTCCTACAATACCACCCCCTAAGACAACCACTTTACCTGGCTTAACTCCGGGAATACCACCTAAAAGAACACCTCTTCCTCCATTAATCATTTGAAGAGCAGTAGCGCCTGCTTGCACAGAAACTCTACCAGCAACTTCACTCATGGGAACAAGAAGTGGTAATCGATTATATGCATCGGTTACAGTTTCATAGGCTATACCTACTACTTTTTGCTTTAAAAGAGCTTCTGTTTGATCTGGATCTGGAGCTAAATGTAAATAGGTGAAAAGAATTTGCCCTTCTTTTAAAAGAGGAAACTCTTCTGGTTGAGGCTCTTTTACTTTTATAATCATTTCGGCATAAGAATAAACATCTTCTATAGTAGGAACAATTTTTGCTCCTGCCTCTTTATACATTTCATCGGTAAAGCCAATTTTTTCCCCAGCTTTAGTTTGTATGACAACTTCGTGTCCTTTAGCAAGAAAAGCTTTTACCGTATGAGGAGTTGCACCAACGCGAAATTCACTAGATTTAACTTCTTTAGGTACTCCAATTTTCATTTTCTCTCTCCAATTTTAAGGTTAACTTGTCCAGAAAATATTTTTTCCGGTTTCGCTACAAGCTGCACTTGCTCAGGCAATGAGAAGCGGATCTCAACCACTCCTCCGGGGTGCACCACTTTTATAGGACCTTCAAGCTTGAATACTTCTTTTGCGGCAAATGCAGATGCAATTGCACCAGTCCCACATCCCAACGTTTCACTTTCTACTCCTCTTTCATAGGTCCTAACAAAAATAGAAGAACCTCCTTTATAGGAAGCAAAATTTATATTAGCCCCACTTGGTTGAAAGTGGAAGTGATTTCTTAGCAGTCTCCCCAGAGATGAGACATTGACAAGCTCTAGGTCATCCACAAATGTGATCACATGGGGAACTCCTGAGTTTACAAAATGGTAAGTAATTTCTTGCTTTTCTAAAGTAACTTTTTGAAAAAATTTACTCTTTTCAGGCACTTTAATGGCAAGGCTTACATTGCCCTGATCAATGTCTACACTGACTTGTGAATCTACTAACTCAAGGGAAACCCGCTGATTGATCAGCCCCTTTTCGTGCAAAAAATGAGTTAAACAGCAAATGCCATTTCCACAGCTTTCTGCCTCATTGCCGTCAGAATTCAAAATGCGCATTCTATAATCGCATTTTTCCGATTTTTGTAGCAGTATTATTCCATCTGCACCGATTCCAAAATTTCTATGACAGAGTTTTTTTATAAAAACTCTATTTAGAATAGGGAAATGACCTTCACGATCATCTATGATGATAAAATCATTCCCTACTTGATTGTATTTTGTGAAAAACATTATTGTAAAAAGGAATCAAGCTCTTTGCTGCTCTGAATAACATGATCTATAAGGTTCATTTCTTCAGCAGCCTCTTTAGCTGTCATCCAATTATCTCTATCAATTGCTTTTTCGATGGTTTTTTTGTCTTTTCCCGAAGATTGACAGTAGATATCAACAATGATTTCCCTTGTTTTCAGCATTTCTTTTGCTTGAATTTCCAAATCTGTCGCTTGACCTTTAATAATACCACCAATCAACGGTTGGTGAATCATGATCCTTGAGTACTGCGTAGCAAGGCGCATTCCTTTAGAAGCCGACAAAGAAAGCAAGGATCCCATAGATGCGGCAAGTCCTGTTACAAGAGTAACTACGGGACTTGTAAGAAGCTGAATAGTATCCCAGATGGCAAATCCTGCATCCACTGATCCTCCAGGAGAATTAATCATAAATAAGATAGGCTTTCCTGGATTCTCCCATTCTAAGAACCACAATTTTCTAATAAGGTCTTTCGCGGTATTTTGATCAACTTGATCAGAGAGAAATACCCTTCTTTTAGATAAAAGTGCGTGCTCTATTCTATCATCTAAACTTTTTAGTTGACCTTCTGCCATATTATTTCCTTCCCTTAAACTTAATCATAATTTGCTTGCAACTTCTGTTTTTTTCAAGACATTTTGTGCCTCGTTACCTAAAACAAGCTCCGGATAAAGTGGATATTCTATCAATAATTCCTTAACTTGACCTTTAGCTTTTTCTAAAGCTGAAGGGGTAATTTCAAATTTTGCTTTAGAAAGCTTCCCTTCTTTAGTTGTTGTAGGTTTTGTGTTTTTCAATAAATGTACCATGGTTTTTGCAATAACTTCCATTTCATCTTCTTTCATGCCCAACGTGGTAACAGCTGGGGCTCCGAGACGGATCCCCGATGTATACCAAGGACCATTTTCATCTAGAGGGATAGAATTTCTATTACAAGTCAATGAAGCTTCTCTTAAAGCAAGTTCAGCCTGCCGACCTGTTAAGCCAAACCCTTTGGCAACATCCACTAAAACTATATGATTATCTGTTCCCCTTGTAATTACAGGAATATTTTCTTTAATCAGAGCTTTAGCTAATGCTTTGGCATTTTTAACGATTTGAGAAGCATAAGTTTTGAAGGCATCTGTTTTTGCTTCTGCAAAAGCAACAGCTTTTGCAGCTATTACATGAGGCATGGGGCCACCTAAGACAATAGGACACCCTTTGTCAACTGTTTCACTAAACTCTTTTTGACAAAGTACTAAACCCCCTCTTGGACCTCTGAGGGTTTTATGAGTAGTGGAGGTGACAATATGAGCATAAGGGATAGGGTTATTCACTCCTGTCATCACTTTTCCTGCCACCAACCCTGCAAAATGAGCCATGTCAACTAACAGTACAGCGCCAACACTGTCAGCAATTTCTCTCATTTTCGCAAAATCAATAAGCCTGGAATATGCTGAGTAACCAGCAATGAGGATTAATGGCCTCACCTCTTTTACTTGTTTTTGCAATGCTGCATAATCGATAAGAGCAGTATTTGGATCTACTTCATATGGAAATGAGTTCATCATTTTAGCTGTAACGTTGTATCTGTATCCATGAGTTAAATGTCCTCCGGAATTTAAAGACATTCCCATCACCTTCTGATTGATTAACAGCTGCCTGATTTTTTCGTGTTCTTCTTTAGTCAGCTCCTCTAAATTTTTTTTAGACAGAGCCTCCATTTCCGGGGTTTGTACTTTTTGGTACAAAATAGCCCAGAGAGCAACAAGGTTTGCATCTGCTCCTGAATGCGGTTGAACATAGGCATGATCTGCTTCAAAAATTTCCTTAGCAAGTTCATTTGCTCTTCCTTCAACAGCATCAACATGTTCACAGCCGGCATAAAATCTATGACCTACATACCCTTCACTATATTTGTCCGTAAAAAGATTGCCCATTGCTAGCTGCACCTCTAGAGAGGAATAGTTTTCTGAGGCAATCAGCTTTAAGTGGGACCTTTGATCTTCTAATTCTCTAATAATTTCTTTAGGGATCTCGGGACTTTTTTCTCCTACCGCATCCAATGCAGCCATATAAGCAATAGCTTTTTTTGTCCTTTTTTCTTTCTTGACTTTGTCAAAATAATTTTCTAAATACATAAGATCTCCTAATAACTGGTAAACAATAGAACATATTTGATATTCCTTTTTCCTTGAAGGAATCATTTATTTTCGGTTAAATTATTTGGTGACGTCTATTCATAAACCAAAATCCTCTGAGGTAAAATGCTTAAAACTCTCAAAAATATTATTGATGTTCAAGAACTCGACATGAAGATGATACGTTTAATGCGTTTAAAAAAAGAACGTCAGAACGAGCTTGCTCATATTGACTCTTTACGTCAAGACTTGAAAAAACAGCTTTTAGAAAAAGAAAATGAAATTGTAGAACTCAATCAAAATATTGCTTCACAAGAAGCAAAAATTGAAGACGTTTCCGAAAAAATCCAAAAGCTTGAATCCAAGCAAATGAGCGTTAAAAAAGTTGACGAATTCAACGCACTGACACAAGAGCTTACCCAATCTGAAAGGGAAAAAGCTGCTACTGAGCAAATTGCAAGTGATTTGATCGATAAAAGAAATTTGGAAGAAGAGATTTTAGAAAAAATAAAAGAAAGTCTTAAAGAATCTGAAGATTCAAGCCGAGCACTTGTTGAAGAAATCAAATCTAGTATTCAGTCTATCAACGAAGAAGGCAAAGAATTAAAATCTCAAAGAGATGTTCTTGCAAAAGATGCTGACGTAGAAGTTTTAAAAATTTACGACAAACTTCTTCAAAACAAAAGAGACAGAGTAGTTGTTCCTATCGAAAACAGAACTTGCAGCGGCTGCCACATTGCTTTAACTGCTCAACATGAAAATTTAGTAAGAAAAGGCGAAAAGCTTGTCTTTTGCGAACATTGTTCTCGCATTCATTACTGGCAAGAAAGTGACGCTTTAGAAGGAACATCTGTAGCTACGAAAAGACGTAGAAGAAGGATGGCTGGAGTTTAATTTTTTAGGAAAGGCATGCAATCGCTGCTTTAATTTTAAGCAGAGGAAAGTCTGGACTTCACAGGTGAAGATACCAGAGAAAACCTGGGGGCCGCAAGGCTACGGAAAGTGCAACAGAAAACATGTCCACTGCATTTTTTTTGCAGGCAGAGTGAAAAATTTGACTTTGAGAGTCAAACATACTTAAGGCAACTTAAGGTGCTGCAAACCCTATCTGAAGCAAGACCTAAAAAAGGGAATGACTTATCACCAGAGTTTTCCCTGTGGATTGGTCGCATGAGGGCTTTGGTGACAAAGCCCCTAGATAAATGATTGCACAGCTTTTTAGCTGAACAGAATCCGGCTTACAGACTTTTCCTAAAAAAATGGCAGAGGTTTTTCCTCTGCCTTTTTTTTTCTTTAGCTTCTTGGGTGCGCTTTATCGTAAGTCTCTTTTTTTAATGTGATAGACACATGGGTATATACTGTAGTTGTAGTCAATGCTTTATGCCCCAACAACATTTGAATAGTTTTCAAGTCCATTCCATTTTCCAGCCAGTGTGTTGCTATAGTATGCCTTATTTTATGGGGGGTAATTTTTTCGGGAATGTTAGACATTTTTAAGTAAGTTTGGAAATTCCTATCCACTGACCTTGTCGTTATTCTTTTTCCCCACTTGTTTAAAAATATAGCACAAGGGTCTACTTGTCCTTTATGCTCCTTAGTATCTTGAAATCTTTCAGGATGCTCTAAATATTGAACTAACCATTTACAAGCTGTTGTTGTTACTGGAAGCACCCTTTCTTTTTTGCCTTTTCCCTGCACTTTTATCTGTTTTGTTTTAGGATGAAAATCTGTTCGATTCAAAGCAACTAGCTCACTTAACCTTATACCGCTGCTATAGAAAAGCTCCATAATACACCTGTCCCTAAACCCTAATAGCGAGCTGGTGTCAGGCTGAGAAAAAAGCTCCTCCACTTGCTGATAAGTAATAATTAAGGGTAGTGTTTTTTCCCGCTTGGGGCTTTCTATGTCAAAAATCGCAGAAGTGGTTATCCACTTATTTTCCAAGCAAAACCTGGCAAACGAGCGAAGAGATGATAATTTGCGGTGGACAGTTCGGCTTTTGGATTTTTTATCATATAAAAATGATAAATAAGACCTCACATGAGACTTTGTAATCTCGCTCAATTGCAATTTTTTGTGATTTTGCAAAGAATAAAATTCCCGCAGGTCAAGAAGATAATTACGAACTGTATGTTTTGAGCAATTTTTTACATAAAGAAGGTAGTTTTCAAACCTTTCAAGCGCCTCTAAAAATAACACCTTCCCTCTCTTTCAAGATCAATAATTTCTTAAATTATCAGCAAAGAAATATTTTTTAAATGACCCCGACCTCAAGAGCTACTATATCTTGAGGCAAAATCTGCTCGGAAGTCCACTCAGCTTCTTTTTTAAGAGTTTTCTCAGAAATATATGAAAATGGAACTCCTTTCACCCTTTTTTGTAAGTCTGACAAATACTGATAAATTTTTTCAAAAAAACCTTCTTGCTGATAATGCCTATTTTTTATCTTTAGAAGCCCAATACTCCTTTCCCTTGCTTTTTCCAAATAACCTAATTTCCAAATATAGTGAAGCGTCTTCCAAGCTTCTTTGACAACAAAAAAAGGAACGACAAAACCTGATAAATAAGTATTTTGAAGCTGCTCCCCTGTAGAAGAAAAGTCCTTTTCAGAATAATTTATAGAAACAAGTCCTCTATAAGCTGCATATCCTCCTAAAACGCCAGTTACACATCGAAAAACAACTTCAGAAAGTTTATTAATTTTTTTAGAAAGCTGAAACCCCTTTTTAAAGGTAGAGAAAAAACCCACTTGGAGATTTTCCATTTTTACGACTACGTTAGAAGTAGTAATTTGACTTTCATCTTCATCAGGAAAATCAAAAATCTCTTTCTCAAAGCTACTTTCCTGTGTTTGACTTAAAGGTGGAATACAATATGTACTTTGACTTCGTAGAAAAGACAAGTGTTTTGCAGCTTCACTTATGATCAAATTTTTATCGATAGTGCTACTTACTTTTTTTGCCTCTTCAATCCATTTATCTCTTTTTGTGGCAAAATTTCCGACATTCCATATATCCTTATGAAATCCAAAAAGTTGTTTTCCAATAATATAAGGAACATAAAAAGAAAGTACTAAACTTAAGTTCTGTTGCCCTTTTGAGGAAAATTCATTTTTAGAAAGACCCAAGGATGAAAAAGCTAAATAGCTGTGAAATAAAGCACCTACAGTTAAGATTTGCAACCCTATCAAACTAGTAAAATGTGTTTTATTTTGCTTGAGTACCCGATAGCCTTTATGAAAGGTT
>PFAC01000041.1 GCA_002773835.1 Chlamydiae bacterium CG10_big_fil_rev_8_21_14_0_10_35_9
ATTTTTTATTAATTTTTGATCTTTTTAAAGATACCCATCATTATTTATAGGCTATTTTTGACTTTTAAGCTTGATATGTTCAGAAAATAAAACATATTTTTCAAGAATTACCTCACCTCACTTGAAAACAAAAAAGTGTAGATTTTTTTTGATTTTCCAAAGAAACCCTAAAAAACCAAACAATTCATTATTAAATTTTAAATAATTTTATATTATATTTATTTTCGTTTATTTGACAAAAGATATTATTTGCATTAAAATTGATCTACTTATTTATTAAATAATAAAAGGTTATAAAAATGTCTTGTTTATTAACAGCTTTTCAATCACTTATCGGAGCATGCTTATGTACTGCAACGCCATCTAATAGTGCCACCAATGCTTCTTCAGAATCTTACCGAATTTCTACTAACAATTTTGCATATATAGAAGAAATCATAGAAAAAGAAGCAGACGAAAATACATTAGTACTTTGGGACGTTGATCAGACACTAATTACACCTAAAGATGCTATTTTAAAACCTAAGTGGAATAAGCTTCTTGATCAATTAATGGGTGGAAAAAAAGTTATTAAAGATGAATCTGGTAACAAAAGATACATATTTAGGGAAATATTAATGCATGCAGAGCATTCTCTTCTTGATAATGGCTTGCCTTCTTTTGTAGAAAAACTTCAAAAAAAAGGAATTCCTACCATTGCTTTTACAGCAGCACCTGGTGGAAAAATTGGAGAAGTAGATAGCTTTATCGATTGGCGAATAGATGAGCTGAAAAAATTTGGATTTGATTTTAGTCATTCTTTTCCTGATACACAATTACTTAATCTACCAAAAGATGAAGACAAAGAGTTCCCTCCTGTTTATAAGTCGGGAGTTCTTATAACTTCTCTTCATGATAAGGGGCCCGTTTTAACCAACTTCTTTGCTCAGCTTGGCTGGACTCCTAAAAAAGTAATTTTTATTGACGATCAAGAATCTAATATCGAATCTGTAGCTAGCTCATTAGACGGTCAGGTTCAAACTATTGGAATAGAATTCACTGGAGCTGCTGATCTTCCTAGCAAAGTGGATGAGTCAGTTGGAAAATATCAAGTAGATCATTTTCAAGAAACTGGTGAGTGGATCTCTCAAAATCAAGCAGAATCTAATATAGCGCATTCTTAAGAGAATCTTCACTATCTAAATCAAAAAAATAGCCTGCGTACAAAGCAGGCTATAAATTTTCTTGCTACTACTTTTTACTTTTGTGGTGGTCAATTCAATTTTCTAGAGAAATAAAAATTAGAATACCTGAAGTTAACCCTAATAATCCAATCACAGCATGCATTATAGAAGCTGTTATTTCAGCGTCCCTAACAGGTAATGATTTCTGGCAAAGAATAGTAGTGGAAATATAGCCTGCTTTTTGAACAGGCTATTTTATTATTTCTTTAATCTTACTTACTTACCTTTATGGTGTTCAACCCAATGATTAAGTGAAATAAACATTAAAATACCTGAAGCCAATCCTAATAATCCAATTGCAGCATGAACTACAGGAGTAGATAACTCAGCAAGGTAATATAACCCTTGAAAAATTAAATAAGCGGCTAAAGCAATAATTGATAGTGATTTGATTGTGTGCATATGTAATACCTCCCTTTAGCTTCATTGTATTAAATATTTCTTTTATGTAAATTTTTTTTAATTTAATTTATAATAATAAAAAACACACAATAAAAATAAAAATTTTCTTAACTACACAAAATCAAAAAGTTAGGTCATAAATTATCTTTATTAATTAATATTGATTCTTTTTCTATTAAAGAAGAGATTGTTGAAAAAAGTGGCTCCGGAAGACCATCCCAGGAAAACCACTGCCAGCCTTCACATTTATTAGGCTCTAATAATTCCGGCTCTCCAGCAAATTCATCTACAAAAACAAAAACCGTTATATAGTGCTTCTGAGACTCAGTCATAATATTTTCCACCCAAGGCCCTTCATGTAAAGACAAAGCCTTCAAACCTGTTTCTTCGAATAATTCACGGGCAGCACAATCTGAGACCTTCTCTCCATATTCCAAATGACCTCCAGGAAAAGCCCAAGATCCTTCTCCATGAGCCCCCTTTCTTTTACCTAAAAGAACTTTCCCTTTCCTTTGAACGACACACCCTACACCAACTCGAGGATGTTGCTTATACTTGGATGATAAAAAATTCATATACATTGCTTCTTTTATTAATAAAATGTTATTTTATAACGTATTATGATTAATCTAGTTATTTTTATTGTCGCAGTAATTTTTATTGTATCACTGATATTTATACAAGATTGGCTTTATAAACATCGAAGAACTGCAAGAAAGGATCATGAAGAATCTCCTTTCATTACTGGACCTGAAGATGCAATGGCTCATCGAGTGATTGATTTAGGTGAGTCTAAAGACCAAAAACCGAAGTAACTGTAATGACTAAACCAATAGCCTTTGATTTATCTCTTTCAAATTGGGAAGAATGGACTTTGCAAGAGTCTATTCCTAAATATCGGGCAAAACAGATCTTTCAATGGATCTTTCAAAAAAACATCACAGCCCCCTCTTCTTTTTCTAATTTGCCTGAAGCTATTAGAAAAAAACTTGCAGAAAGTTTTTGCTGGGAACCTCTTATTATAGACTCAAAACTTATTTCAGAAGATGAAAGTCAAAAACTTCTACTAAAAACAAGTGATAATCTTTTGATTGAGCTTGTTATTATGCCTTATGAGAATAGAACAACACTTTGCCTAAGCTCGCAGGTGGGTTGTAAGATGGGATGTACATTTTGCCAAACAGGTAAAATGGGATTAAAAAGGAACCTGTCTTCAGGGGAGATTTTGGCTCAGCTATTGATAGCTAATCAAATATTAGAAAATAAAAAAGTCACAAATGTGGTCTTTATGGGGATGGGCGAGCCTTTGGATAATTATGATGCTGTAGTAAAAGCTTGCTCTATTATGATTTCATCAGATGGTTTTAATTTATCTAAAGCTAAAGTCACCGTTTCCACATCTGGTCTTGTTCCTGAAATTAGAAAGTTAGGTACAGACTTACCTGTTCGGCTAGCTATATCCTTGCATAATGCCGATAATGAAAAACGAAGTAAGCTGATGCCTGTTAACAGGAAGTATAGCTTGGATGAACTAAAAGAGGCATTATTAGAATATCCGGCATCCTCCCGTTATGGTATTACTTTTGAGTATGTCATGATTGATGGGAAAAACGACAGTCTACAAGATGCCAAAAAGTTAGTTCACTTTTTACATGGAATTAAAGCTAAGGTAAATTTAATTCCGGTTAATCCTTTTCCAGGTATGCCTATAACAGCATCTACTGAACAGCGTATAAGGGAATTTCAGATGTACTTAACGAAGCGTTCTATTCCAGCTCCCGTTCGCTACAGTAAAGGTCAAGATATAAGTGGAGCCTGTGGCCAGCTTGCAGCTAAGAGAAAAGAAGAAGTGCATATGGACCCTCGCAAACTACATCGTAAAAGACGATTAAATATTATCTAAATTATTTATTTTTCTAATGTCTACCTAGAAAATTATTTCATTTTCATCTTTTTCATTTTATACAACGAATTATCAGCTTCTAAAATAGCTTTATCTAAGCTCTTATCAACTAAAAAAGGCAATGTAGCCTCACCTATTGAATAAGAAATCGAAAACTCCAGTTCTTTAGAAGAATTTATTTTTTCTAGATTTTCTTCTAGTTTCATTTTCCAGGTCTTTATAGAAAAAGAATTTTTTTCAGCAAAAAGGGCTATAAATTCATCCCCTCCATGGCGAGCTACTACATCAAATGGCCTGCTATTGTTTTTTAATAAGTTTGCAACTTTTACCAAGACTTCATCACCTTTAGTATGCCCATGACAATCGTTTATTGATTTAAAGTTATCTAAATCTATCATAACTAATACAACATTGAATTGACTGCTTTTAGACAAAGTAAGTAAAGATTGTGCTTTTTCTTCAAACCCTCTTCGATTTAAAAGGTGCGTTAAAGGATCTTCATGGCTTTGCAAAAAAAGGGAGTCTTCGAATCTTTTTTGCCTAGTAATATCTTTCTGCACTCCTACAAAATGAGTAATTTGCCCTTGTTTATTGTTAAGAGGGGCAATGCTTAACTCATTCCAAAACATTGATCCGTCTTTCCTATAATTGCGAAGGTCTACTCGACAAGATACCCCTTCTTTAATGGCTTTTCTAATTACCTCAATACCTGATTGATTACGATCGTTTCCTTGTAGAAATCGACAGTTTTTCAATAAAATTTCTCTATAAGAATAGCCCGACATCTCTTCAAAAGCCTTATTAACAAATATGATAGGATTATCTTCTTTTTGATAGTCTGTTATGACAATACCGTCATTAGCAGCTTGTATAGCTTGTACAAATAAATCAGGTTGCTCTTTTATTAGTTTTTCTAACCAACTATGCATAGAAAGCGCTAATAACAGTTTTTGTGATTAGATACAATTATTAACTAATATAATTATGAAAAGGGAACCTAGGCTTTTACTTCCTGAGAGATACTAAAAGACTGCAGAGTATTCAATTTTCATCTCTCTTATACCTTCTTTCCTCGATAAAACGTTTACCACAATTTCATATTGCGTTGAATAAGGCAATTTTTTTAAAATAACCTACTAAAAAAAACATATACCACTGAAAATGACAAGTCTTGCATTTGATTTAGGAACAGCATCTTTTGCCACAATTTTACACTTTACAGGCCAAGCCTCTCATAAAAATGTTATTGGGACAATTTCTCAAGGGTTGAAATATTTTTCCATCGCCTCTGCTATCGACCGAATTGCCAGACTTTCTTTATGTAAGGAAAATACCTATCCAGGCCAGCTTTCTTTAAAATCTGGGATAATGATTTCTGTTGTTGAAGAAGCTCTTTATTCAGGAATCCTTCAATCAAACAGCACTCTAACTTTGCTGCCTCGTTTTGTGACCTCTTTAGTATTAGGAATGACAGCTACAAGGGGAATTACTAGAAAAGCAGAAACTACAAAAATAGGCTTGGATACTAAAATAGGCCTTGTTTGGGCCGTTGCTAGAGAAATTCTCTTACATACTCTACCTATGTACTATGCAGCCCCAACACTCACTATTGCTGATAGTATTGTTTTTTCCCTAGCAGAAGTATGCCCTCCACAAAATTCTGATAAAAATTTAACTTTAGAAAAATATAGTAGTAACTGGTTTTATAAAGTATCTTCTTCATTTTTTTTCAGGATAACAGCTAATGTTGCAGTTAAAAATTCAGGTTTCTTAGCTGCGTTAACTCAACATACCTTTTTCAATATTTCCAGATCATTACCTAACTAAAAGGACTATTATACTTTTCTTAGGAAACAAGTTTTTAAAACAAGTGTCGTTTTTCCTTCTCTGCACTCCACTTCTTCTTCATTATTGGTTAGTCGAATGTTTTTAAACTTTTTACCTCTTTTAAGAGTAATAGAAGATCCCTTTACCTTTAAATCTTTGATAACCTGTACTGAGTCACCTTCATTGAGAATATTTCCATTGCTATCTTTTGTTGTCATAATTTATTTACCTATATAATACTTTTGAATTGTTATTTAGCTGCTGACCTTCCCGCTATCCAACCAGTTGTCCATGCATTTTGAAAATTAAATCCTCCGGTTATTCCATCAATATCCAATACCTCTCCACAAAAGAAAAGATTTTTACAAAGTTTACTTTCCATTGTTTTAAACTCCACTTCAGATAAAGTAACTCCACCACATGTGACAAACTCATCCTTATTCGTTGTTTTACCATGTACCTTATATTGTTCTTTTTTCAAAACCTCACAAAGTTTTGTTATGGCTTTTTTACTAATGGAGTTCATAAGCATGTGACTTGCCAGATCTGCTTTTTCATAAAGTTTTTTCCATAAATTTTTAGGAAGAGAAACTATCTGAACATTTCCAAAGTGTTTTGTCGGATGTTCTTTACGTGCTTTTTCAATCTTATCTCGCAATTCTTGTTCGGTAAAATCTGGTAGCCAATCAATAACAACAGAAAAATCATAGTTTCTTTCCGATAAATACCTAGCTGCAAAAGCTGATAGCTTAAGTATAGCAGGGCCGCTAAATCCCCAATGAGTAATCAGTAAAGCTCCAACTTGCTCGAACTTCGAGTCTTTTATTTTAACCTTTACTCTGTCTGTGGATATACCGGATAAACCACTCATGGAAAAAGAAGGAATATTAAAAGTAAAAAGAGAAGGTACTGGCACCTGAATTGTGTGTCCTAGACTTTTAGATATCTCCCAACCAATAGGAGAACTGCCTGTAGCCAAAATAATATGATGAGCAAAAAAGAGTTTATCCGTACCAATATCTAATTCAAATCCTTTTTCTACTTTTTTAATTGAATGCAACTTTGTCTGCGTTCGGATTTCTACGCCAAGTTTTTTTGCTTCTTTTAAAAAGCAATCGATGATTGTACTAGAAGAGTCTGAAACGGGAAACATTCGTCCATCTTCTTCCTGTTTTAAAATAACACCCCGCGACTTGAACCACTCTATAATGTCTCTTGGTTGAAAAGCATGAAAAGGACTTAATAATTCTTTTTGTCCTCGTGGATAATTTTGCACTAAAAGACGGGGCTCAAAACATGCATGCGTCACATTACATCTGCCACCTCCAGAAATCCTAACTTTACTCAATAACTTGGCAGATCTTTCTAATATGATAACATTTGCTGTGGGATTTAATTCTTTAGCCGCTAAAGCTGCAAAAAAACCTGCAGCACCTCCACCGATCACAACAACTTGCAATGTAAGAACTCTATTTTATTTTGTTACAACGTAGTTTAGCAAAAAAATGAATTAATGGATGAGTAATATAAGAAGCCGACCAGTTATATTTGATCGGCACATTGAAATTAATTGACTAAATCATTTCTTGGTAAATTCTCGTTAATAGCTGTCTGATAACCTTCGGTATAACCTACTCGGTAACCTTCAGCATGCCCTCTATTGTAAGACTCGGTACTATTTTTATAATTTTTTTTGGTACCTTCTATATACCCTTCATCATAGCCCTCGTTTCGAGCTTCTTCAAACAACCTCACTAAGCATTCTTCTGGACTTAGTTCAATAGCAAAAAGAACTTGTCCTGTTCTATTATTTACAAGTAGGTTTGTACATTGTTTAATTATTTCTTGGTTCGAAGCATCAGCTTCATTGATTTCTAAATTGCCATATTTTGGATAAACTTCAATAAGACTTCCTAAATACCAATCATCAGGAACACAGTCATACTGCTCTGGAGCCAATTCGACATTATTCCACCATTCGCTTAAAGATCGCCACCTTTTAGAAAAACCAATAGCTTTCCAATAACTACCATCAGCAAGAACAAAATACCCTTCTTTATTTTTTTTAATAATCTTAGCTGATAATGTTTCAACTCTTTCCGGCTGATTAGAATAAATAGCCGAACAACTAATGATTGCAACGATCATTAATAACCACTTTTTCATGGAAATACTCCTTTATATATAAAAATTATAACCAGCATATGACTACTGGTATTTTGGGGTAAAAAATGTAAAAAATTTTCAGATTTGTTCCAATGAAAAGTTCTAAAATTATTTATTTTTTCTTCTTATTTGAATTCTTTCTTGAGGCTCCTGAACATATTTCATTTTTTCGAACTGTCTATAGAAAAATTCAGGAATAAGTCTGCAATGATAAAGCTCCGTAAAAAGAAGTTGTAAGTTGGCAAAATAGAAATTAGATTTTTGCTGTACGGATGTGGCAATGGCAGCACCTGAAGTAATGTTTCCAATGATATTTCCAATATTTATGTAGCCACTACCTAAATTGGAAGCAGTTCCTGATGTAGAAGTGAGCATAACAACAATGGCTGCCGGTGAAAAGGCAGAGTAATCCAGCGTATTTAAGCTCGCCGGGGCTCCTCCATCCACTTGTCCGGTGACTCCTTTCTGATTGGCAAATACAAAAGTGTCACTTAAGGTTCCACCTGTTAAATCTGTAATATTGGCAAAAGAGATACTTGCAACACTTCCTGTATTATCATCTGTTATATTCCAGGTATTTACGGCATTAGGCGCTAGTAAAGTATTACTTCCAGTAGAACCGTCGATGCTTGTTACAGTAAAGCCTGCCGTGAAGTCAAAGGTATCATTTGCTGAGCCTCCTGTAATATTAGGAAAATTACTAAAAGTGAAAACAGTTGGTAATGGATAGTCTGTATTTTCTAAAGTTCCCGCATCGGCAGCTGTAATTGTCCAAGTATTATCCAGATTATTACCCACAAGTGTATTATCAAGTCCAGGAGGACCATTGATCACTTCAAAGCCGGCAACTGTATTTAAATTTATAGAAGCAGGAGTTGTCCACCCTACTAAGAAATTTAAAGTATCGGTCCCGGCGCCTGCAGCTATGCTTGGCAGGGTAATATCGGGGGAAAGGTTAAAAGTATCATCACTTGCATTACCTACCAATGAACCTATATTCGAGTAATTGGTGGTCCCGCTTGCACCTGTTGGCGTGAGAGTTCCTGTAGTTTGACTGGTAACAGCCCAAATATTATTAACATTAGGGCCATTTATAGTATTAGATCCGGTTGAGCCATCAATAGCACCTGTGATTTGAAAAGCCCCGTTAAAAATAAAAGTATCATTACCAGTACCACCTGTAAGATTCTCAAAACTATTTAACGTAAAAGTTGTGCTCCCATTATTTAAACTACTTGTATCATCTGCAGTAATAGTCCAAGCATTAGTGGTATTCGTTCCTGTTATGGTATCGGCGTTACTGCCACCTGTGAAGGTCTGGATATTACTTACTCCACCTGTTATATTGGTGGCAGCCCCTGTCTGCAAGTTCACAGAGACACTGGTAGTATAAGCCGCGTAGCTAAGAGAGTTGCCCGTGGAACTTGTCCCGTCAATCGCTCCACTGACTCCAACACCATCACTTAAGGTAAAAGTATCGTTACTGGAGCCTCCTGTTAAATTGCCTATGTTACTGAAGCTGGTAGCTCCACCTGCTCCTGTAGGCGTTATACTACCAGTGTCTGTAGAAGTGACAGCCCAGGCATTATTGACATTGGGACCGATTATGGTATTGGTACCAGTTGAGCCATCTATGGCACCTGTGATTTGAAAAGCCCCGTTGAAAGTAAAAGTATCATTACCCGAACCACCTGTAAGATTCTCAAAACTATTTAACGTAAAAGTTGTGCTCCCATTGTTCAAGCTACTTGTATTATCTGCAGTAATAGTCCAAGCATTAGTAGTATTGGTTCCGGTAA
>PFAC01000006.1:0-19381 GCA_002773835.1 Chlamydiae bacterium CG10_big_fil_rev_8_21_14_0_10_35_9
ATGGCTTGGGGGGTATCCTCAGCTATTGCACTAGTCAATTCAGATAAGTATGTAGGACTTATTCTTCTTTCCTTAACTGTAACTATTGCAAGTGAAATGACGTATTTAGCCTTAAAAGCTATTACGCAAGTTGGTAACATTTTAAAATAAATAGTCTATGATTGGAGAAAAGTCTCCAATCATAGGTATGTTATATCTATTTATGTTCTATAGTAACATCTGGACCTGAAATAGCTCTTCTAACGGCAGTGGAAATTCCATCAGTTAAACCTTTAATAAGAGCCTGTAGCATCGTATGTGCAACAAGTTGGTAAGTTCCCACAATAGCTAAGCCTGCATGAGTTTTCATGTTGTTAAAATAATTGTCAGCTGTAGTTGAGGTGTTATCTAGCCAGGCAGTAATAGAGGATAAAGAAGCTGCACCTGAAGTAACAGCAAAAAAGCCATAGGCAACAGCAGCCGTTTTGGAAGCAGCCCCTGCAGCTGCTAGGGCAAAGCCTGCTGTGCTGGCAGCTAAAGCAGCTGAGGTTATAAAAGCCGCTTGATTAACAGATAAAAAAGACATTTTTAACTCCTTTTGAGGATTAATGAGAAAAAATATAAACAATCAATAATTAAATTTCATGCAGTTTTTTTTAATTGAAAATAGTTTTTAATTTACCTTTTTTTGTTTAGAATCCCTTTAAAACCTTTATTGGAGAAAACATGCTTTGGTTAACTGATGTTCATATAGATTACAAAAAAGATACTTCTGTTAATGATTTTTTTGAAAGAATACAAACTCAGGATGAAGGTGGTATTTGTATCACTGGGGACATCGCAGAAAATAGAGGGGCTATTGAGTTCATCCAAAAACTTTCTTCTAAAGTCCGTTGCCCTATTTATTTTGTTTTAGGAAATCACGACTTTTATGGATCGGAAATATTTTCATTACAAGAGGAGCTTTTTGAACTTTTTAAAGAAAATACTTCAGTTTACTACCTAGCAAAAGAAAATGTTTTATCCGTTTCTCCTGATACAGCAGTAATTGGTGTAGACAACTGGTATGATTTAAAAGGAGGAGATTATTTTACCTCTGACATCAAATTAAAAGATTTTAAAATGATCGATAATTTTAAATCTTTATCCAAGCAAGACTTGTATGACTTTATGGGGGAACACTCCCAAAAAATTATTAAGCAAGTTGAAGAAAAGTTAGATTTAGCTTTTCAAGGGCATACACATGCTATTTTATTAACTCATGTTCCCTGTTTTCGGGAAGCCTGTCTTCACAATAACCAAATAGCAGATGACAAATGGGCTCCTTTTTTTACACATCGTCAACTTGCAGATTTTATAGTAACTTACATGTCTGAAAGAGTAGATAAGTCTTTAACCATTTTGTCAGGACATACACACCATAAAGCTGAATACAGCCCTTTACAAAACGTAGTAATAAAGGTGGGCTGCTGTCCGGATGATATTATTGAATGGCAAAAGCTTAGTTTTTAAAAAACTATGAGGTTTTATTTTTTAACTTTGCCAGTAAATCTTTTTCTTTAGATACCGATTGATAAATAGATGTTGCAGTAGAAATTACACTAGAAACATCACTCATATTGCTTGGAATTATCATGGTATTATTTGTTTTAGCCATTTTTCCAAACTCTATTAGGTACTGCTCTGCTAAGCGAAGGGTAATGGCATCCTGCCCTTTTTTATGTTGGATGGCATCAGCTATTTTAGATATACCTTCAGCTGTGGCTTTTG
Source organism: Chlamydiae bacterium CG10_big_fil_rev_8_21_14_0_10_35_9 (assembly GCA_002773835.1). Lineage (GTDB taxonomy): Bacteria > Chlamydiota > Chlamydiia > Chlamydiales > SM23-39 > 21-14-0-10-35-9. The sequence goes on from PFAC01000006.1 coordinate 1,750, forward strand.
CTGTTTCTAGTATTTCATACGCTTTAGCTTTAGCCTCTAACATGCGTCTTTGTTGATCACCCTCTGCTCTATTTATCTGAGACTGCTTATCTCCTTCAGAGGCAGCTATGACAGCCCTTTTTTCCCGCTCAGCTCTCATTTGCTTTTCCATAGCGTCTTTGATGCTTTGGGGAGGTTTAATATCTTTAATTTCGTAGCGAGTAACTTTAATGCCCCAAGGATCTGACGCCTTATCAGCAGCCTCTAGAATTTGGGCGTTAATATTTTCTCTTTCTTCAAAAGTTTGATCTAAATCTAGCTTACCTATGATGCTTCTCATAGTTGTTTGAGAAATCTGTGTAGTTGCAAATAAGTAATCATTTATGCCGTAAGAGGCTTTTTCAGGGTCCACTACTTGAATATATAAAACTCCATCAACTTCCACAGCAATATTGTCTCTTGTAATACAAACCTGAATAGGTACATCAACGACAGTTTCCTTTAAAGAGTGCTTGTAAGCAATCCTTTCTAAAAGGGGGATAACCAGGTTGAACCCCGCACGCATCGTCCTGTGATATTTACCAAGCCTTTCAACAATATAGACTCGTTTTTGAGGCACTATGTGATACGATTTGTATAAAATAAAAAATGCAGAAATACTAAAAAAAATCATTAAGCCAATCATCATATTAACCTCATGCGTAAGAGCAAGCTTTTGCATATTACACAAAATGTCTTTTAATAAAAATCTACATTTTTTATGTATTGAATTACATCATGAGTACGAAGTAATGAAAAAAAATATTGGGAAAAAAGATAGGATAGCAAGAGCAATCATTGCTCTATTTTTATTAATAGCAGCTTTTGTGCTAAAGAGCTGGATTATTTTTTTCTGTGCATTATTTGTTTTCTTTGAGTCTTTTATGAGCTGGTGTCTTTTTTACCAAATAATAGGTAAAAATACTTGTCCAAAATCGCATAAAAGATAATCAAAATAATCTTTTAAAACTTTATCTTAGCTTCTCTCGTAAATACTTGATACATTAAGTTCTAATTGAAAAAAAACTCATGCAAATGGGATCATTCGATTTTTTTTAAGAGAATTACTTATGAAAAGTTGGCTAAAGATATTGATTGGACTTGGCGCCGGCATTTTAGTTGGGGCTATCATGGGTCCGAAAGCACAAATTTTCCAGGTTTTTGGGAAAGCTTTTATTTATCTTCTAACCATGCTTGTTCTTCTGATTATTTTTTCTTCTTTAATTGTTGGTATTTGCCACATTCACGATCCTAAAAAATTAGGAAGAATTGGTATTAAAACATTATCATTTTATGTTTTAACTACTATTTTAGCCGCATCCCTAGGAGTATTTTTGGTTAATGCTTTTGCTCCTGGTGTCGGTCTTGAGCTCAGCGTAAAAGCAGAACCAATAGGCAGTGCAAATTGGAATTTAGCCGATTTTTTTCTTTCATTAATACCATCCAATCCTTTTGCTTCTTTTGCGAATGGGAACGTTTTGCAAGTCATTATTTTTGCCATTTTTTTAGCCATTGCCATTATTTATTCTAAAGAAAAAGCGCAGCCTCTTTTAAAACTCATGGAATCGGTTGCTCATACAATGCATACTCTAACCCACTTTGTAATGACTCTGGCACCTTATGGGGTTTTTGCCTTAATGGCGGCGACGATCGGTACTATTGGGTGGAAAATCATCGTTCCTCTCGCTAAATTTCTATTTATTATTTATGGCGCCTGTTTTTTTCAGCTTTTTGTTGTATTTACCCTATGTTTAAAATATTTAGGAAAGGTAAGGGTTGTTCCTTTTTTTAAAGGAATGAAGGATGCTATTTTACTTGCTTTTACTACTTCTTCTAGTGCTGCCACTTTACCAGTTTCCCTAGAGTGCACTCAGAAACACTTGGGTATATCTGCAGATATTTCAGGTTTTGTTCTTTCCTTAGGCTCTACCATAAATATGAATGGAACAGCAATAGGTCAGGCTGTTTCTGCTATTTTTATAGCACAAGCCTATGGCATAGAAGTCACTGTTATTCAAATGGTTCTTTTAGTTTTTATATCTTTAGTTGCAGCAATTGGGACGGCTGGGATATCAGGATCTGGACTGATCATGCTTTCTTTGGTGTTGCAAGTTATGGGGCTTCCTCTGGAAGGAATTGCTCTTGTTGCCGGAGTAGACCGTTTGCGGGATATGATAGCTTCAGTTGTTAATGTATTAGGGGATGCAGTAGCAGCTTTGATTGTGGCTAAAGGTGAAAAAGAGATTGACGTCAGTACTTATAACCGAGCCACTTGGCTAGAATCAGATATCTAATATGTCATCATTTTATCAAGAATTCAAAGCTTTTATTAACAGAGGCAATGTCATTGATATGGCAGTGGGTATTATCATAGGTGCCTCTTTTGGAAAAATTGTTAACACCCTAGTAAATAATGTATTAATGCCCCCTTTAGGATTTATTTTAGGTGGCATGGACTTTAGTGATTTTAAGCTAACTATAAAAAAAGCTACTGAAGTGTCAGAGGCAATTACTATTGATTATGGGCTTTTTATAAATAGCCTTATTAACTTTTTGATTGTTTCTTGTTCTATATTCTTAATTATAAAAGGGCTTTATTTTTTTAAGAAGAGGACAGAGCCTGAAAGCAAAACGTGTCCGCATTGCTTTATGAAGGTTAACCATAAAGCTAAAAGATGCCCCTTTTGTACATCAACCGATATTTAATACGCCTAGACTAACGCCAACTTTCAAATCAAACTCACCGGTTTTTTTCAAATTGTAACCTACTTTTTCTGCTACGATTCCTATACCCAAGCCAAATGCGATATTATTCAGTACTATTTCAGTTCCAAGGATAAGATTGCCAGCGAGGCCGGCTCCACTGATCATAATAAAGAAAAGACCAATCATCATGAATAGATTGCCGGCAATTTTTGCAGTTTTGTCTTTTTCATCATGTACTTCAACACTAACTAGTCTATGCTCTAAGTTGCCTATTTTATTATTAGTTCGACTTTCAAAAAAAAGTAAATCAGAATTATTAACCGAATTATCTTTAATAGGAAATTTGTTAACAATACCCATAGTTATACCCATTTATTAAAAGGATTATAATAGTTTATTATTAATAAAAAAATCAACTATTTAATAATTGTTCAATTTATTTTTTTTATTTTATTAATAATTGGACTTATTATTAAGCTTAACCAAAGTGCAGCTATTAAATTGCTGACTAGATTAAAACTAAAATTTTGTTTTCCAAATAAAATTAATAGTAACCCTAATAGCGCATAGGTAGTTGCTATAGCAAATAACCCTCTTAGAATAGATTCAAGTATACCTTTAGGATCTTTCAAATATAATTTACATCTAGTAGTGAAGTACGTGCCTATAGAGAAAGCAAAAAGAAGACTCATAAAATTAACGATATTTGCATTGAGGGTAATTAGTGCGAGGAAAAGGGAAAGGGAAGTAACTAGAAACAAGCTCTTCTTAGAATTTTTTTTAATGAGTTTTTCCAATGGTTGATAAAGTTTTAAAAATAAGAATAGTACAGTTCCTCCAACAACCCATCCGAAAAGAATATCTGTTGGATAATGTACTCCCAAATACACTCTTGAAAAACCAATTATAAGAACATAGCTGACGCCAACTACTTTAGCCCAGCTAGAGCGCCAGGTAGCAATCAATAGACCTGCTAAAATAATGGAATATTGGGCTGCGCCGCTTGGAAAGCTATAGTTTGAAACATGTACTAAAGCAAGCTTTGGTTCAATACTACATGGTCTGGGAACTTGAAAATAAATTTTTAAAGAATAGTTAACAATTCCATTTAAAATGGTAAGGTAAAAGAATCTAACTCCCCATCGATAAGATATACCAATTATTACAAATGGTATTAAACAAAAGAAAAAATAAGGAGTATCAAAAAAATTTATTAATTTAAAAAAAAGATTAATAAAATTAATTCTATACTTTGCGAATTCTATCATCCATTCTAATTGCATGAATTTATTATCTCCTGTATTATAGGTTATATTTCTCCAATAACCAATGGAGGTATTGTGAAAAAGATTTTATTTCTCATCTGTTTATCAGGCTTAGCTTTTGCTAAAGTTACTGAAATTAAAAGTACTGATGAGCTTTCTCATGAAATTAATAATTCAAATAATACAACTTTCGTAGATTGTTATTCAACTTGGTGCCCTCCTTGTAAAAAACTTCATTCTTTATTTGATGAGTGGTCCAATCAGTATTCTGAAAAAGGTAAATTTTTAAAAGTAAACTTAGAGAGAGTCACTGATGTGCCCTCTAAGTATAATATTTCTTCTATGCCAACTCTTTTGATTTTTGACAGTGAAGGAAATTTGACAGATAAAAAAATAGGTCTAAATGAGATTGAAAGCTTTTTTTCAACTTTAAAAGACTAAATATTTCCCTTAAATAATAATTTTTAATTTCCTCAAAATACGGGGGGTAATAATGTCAGCAGTATCTTTGTCTTCTCCAAACGCGAAGGCGGTACTCCCAAACGGAGCTATACTAGCCCAGCAGAACTCTATTCAAGAAAAAACAAACAATGAAGCAATTCATGTTATTAGTACAGCAAGCTTAAATGCTCCTGAAGTTTCAATCGGTTCCCTTAAAGAAAAAGCTGTAGTATTACTAGCTTCAAGGGATGAGAATACAAGACCTGAAGAAGCGGAATTAGTAGTAAAGGCTGCGAATGTCCGACATGAAACATTGAAAAAGAAAAAAGTACATTCTCATCGTATAAAAGAAGTGATTCATGATGAAGTTTTAGAGGGAATTAAGTCAAAATTAGATGGAGAAGGGTCGACTATTATTTATAAAGGCCAAGACAACTGGGATCTTCCAGAAATCTCCGATAACAATTCTAGAGTGATAAAATATAATAGAAATTTTACTCCCTATCAAAGGCTTTTAAGAGAGTATTATATTATGAACTATCTTAAGGAACGAGGAGTTCCTCATGTTTGTCCTGTAGATGTTGCCTTCACATCTACATCAAAAATGATATTAGTATTACCTAGACAGGTTTCAGACTTATTCAATGCTTTTCGAGAGATAGAAATAAGTAAAGTAGAGCAGGACAAAATAAGCGGAGGTAATACTCCAAAAGGACTGTCTTTAAGCCAAGGTAGAATTATCTTGCGCCAGCTTTTAGAGTTTTTACAAGGAATGAAACAAGAAGGTTTTGTCCATTCAGATTTAAAGGCGGAAAATATTTTACTTAAAAATGGATTGGAAAATCTAGAAATTATGGTTGCGGACTTTGAAGTGGCTGAAACTGAGGATAAAGAATTAGAACCTAGAGGGACTCGAGGCTATATTGCGCCAGAGCTCATACTTCAAAAAGACTGCTCTACAGCTATTGATATGTTCAGTGTGGGAATTATGACCTTTTACCTGCTGACAGGTTTTCCTTTTTATGAATTTGATAAAGTTGCGAAGCCAAAATCAGCTTTAGGTTGTGTATTTTACGCTATGATGCATTTAGGTATGCCGTTCGATATAAGTGATAATAAAGAAGCCCAACAACTTTTTGAAAATCTGCAAGAACGTTATCTAGCTTCTTTTTCTAAAAGACTTGATAAATGGGAAAAGAAAATTCAAGCTTCTGGAATAAGAAAATATCAACGATTTATAGAACTATACAAACCTATTTGGGTATCCTGGATTGCAGGTGAACTAAAAAGATATACACCTTTATGGGACATAGAGGAACAACTGCAATCTAAAATTATAAGTGACTCGAATAGTTATCTTTCTAAGTCCGAGCACAAAATAATTGGCGATTATCTAAATGATTTGACTAGCATTTCAGTAAAAGATTTTCTTCGAGCAAGTTTGTCACAAAAAGGTGATGAAACTGAAGTGGAAGAAGTGATTGATTTACTTATGGGAATGATGGATCCAGATCCTACTCGTCGTATTACACCAGAACAAGCATTGCAATCTCCTTTTTTTCAAGAAAGTAATTTAAATGCTTCTGCTGCTTTGCCAGCATTATAATTGAGCTAAATAATAAAATTAAAAAAATATATAACAACTTGAAACTTGAGGTCAAAAATGTCACTCTCAGTCTCAGCGCCAAGGGCAGATCAGGTATTTCCTAATGGTATACCAATTTCTCCAGAACCATCAGGTAGGGTTCAAGATTCTATTCAGGAAAGAGTAAATGATGAAGCTATTCATATTATTAGTGAGCAACCATTAAATGATCCCGACACTTCGCTTTATTCTCCTAATAGAAAGTCTGCAGTATTATTAGCTTCGCAGAGTAAGGGAGCAAAACCAGAAGGAGCAGAATTAATAATTAAAACTACAAGTATCCTGCATAAAGCTGTCCCTAAAAAGAAAAAAGTACATTCTCATCGCGTAAAAGAAGTGATATATGATGAGGTTTTAGAGGGAATTAAGCCAAAAGGCGGAGAAGGGGCGATGGTTATTTATAAAGGAAAAGATAAGTGGCATCTTCCAAAAGGCTTAGACAATAACCGCAGACTAATAAAATTCGATAAAAACTTTACCTTTTATCAAAAGCTTTTAAGAGAATATTATACAATAAGTTATCTTCAAGAACGCAATGTTCCTCATATTTGTCCTGTGGAAGTTGCTTATACTTCTAAATCAAAAATAGCATTAGCGTTCCCTAGAAAATTTTCTGATCTATTAGATGGTTTAATCTATTTAGAAAGAGTCAAAAATCGCGCTTCTCATCCTAAAGGACTTGCTTTAGCACAAATTAGAAGCATTTCATGGCAGCTTTTAAAATTCCTACAAAAGATGAAGCAAGAAGGGGCAGCTCACTTAGACCTTAAGCCTGAAAATATTTTAATTGAAAACAATTTGAGTGTCGAAGAGCCCAAGATTTTTATTACAGATTTTGAAATGGCAGAACCAGTAAATGAAAAAGTGTCTGTCAAAGGAACTTTAGGCTATGTAGCTCCTGAGTTGGCTCTTCAAGGTGTATGTTCTAGTGCGGATGTATTTAGCGCAGCTCTTATATTGTTTGATTTAATTACAGTAACTCCTTTTTATCACTTTGATAAGATGTGTGACTTTGATTCTATTTATCATCATTTAGCATTTTTATTTATGCATTTTGGTGTGCCATCTAACTTCAACTTTAATGACATTAAAGATACTAAAGCTAAAAATGATCTTAGTCTTAAGAAGGTGTTTGAAGACTTACAAAATAAGTATCAAGAAGGCTTTAAAGACAAAATCTTAAAATGGGGAAAGACAGTTCGGGACAAATTTTCTAGTGAAGAATATATGTTCTTTTTAAATTTTTCTGTTCATCATAAAAGCTCTTGGAATGAAGCCATTTCAAAGTTATTCAAAGCAAAGACTCCTCTTTGGAAAATAGAAGAAGAATTGCGACAACAGATAGTAAATGACTGGGAAAAGGAAGTTGGGGATTTTGAAAAAGATAAAATAAAGGACTACTTAAGCTATTTGCCAAGCTATTCGGCAAAAGATTTTCTTCGGAACAATTTACGGCAAAAAGGGGATGTCAATGATGTAGAGGAGATAGTTAATTTATTCATGCAAATGGCAGATCCCGATCCGGATCGTCGTATCACTCCTAAAGAAGCTTTGCAATCTCTCTTTTTCCGCGAAGATGTTGAATTGGAATTTCCAGAAGAAATATTAGCTGAAGGGCATTTAAGTCTTCATATTCGTCCAAGTGATAGTGATAAAGAAGAAGATTCTTTTTATCCTTTGATACCTCAGGAAAATCATACGCACCACTTAGTGTATGGAGGTGGAAGCTTTGTAGTTACATTAATTGATGATGATAGTCAAAAAACCTTGCTAGAACAGCCTATATCAATTTCTGATCACTCTATTTTACAGGTAATGTATGATAAAGAAGAAAAAAGCTATAGAATGTCCTGTAGAAAAAGTAAAGAAGCTATTCATTAAGCAAATATTACAAGGCAGGCTATTGGTAAAATAGCTTGCCAAAATGACGAAATGAGTTATTTTTTTTGAAAATTAATGTAAAAAATTAAGCCTTTTTGCTTTAGAATTTTACGCCATAAAAAAATTTAAAATTTTAGGTTGTAAAATGTCTATATCTTTTCCTTTAGCATCTTCAGTTTCTTCAGATCACCTTCCAGCTTCAACTTCTAGTAAAGAAGAAAATCATAGTCTTCAAGATAAAATTTATTTACATATCCAAAAGGGCATCTTTCGTCTTAATAGTGCTAAAAACCCTATTGTTGTAACCTTTGCTTCGCCTGAAAGTTCAGAAAAACCTCCTAAATGGGTGGTTAAATGCACATCTGATTGTGGTAAATTGGACAGGAGAGTTAATCACGAAGCTCTTTTTACACTCATAAGTGATAAAGTTGAAGAAGTTATAACTGACACTTTACCAGATGTAGGCGGCATAGATTTAGGTCAAGATGCAGTTTGCATATATGAAGGGGAAGATTGTGACGTTATAACGACAAACGCCTTACAGGAGGCAGATGATGAAGATCTACATGAAGTTGCATTTTATACGTATGTAAACAAAGAAGATGAATGGAATTTCGATCCTGAGTCAGATATTTCTTATACGCCAAGTCTTGAATATAAATATGATATATCCCCTTATGGCAATCTACTTAGAGAAGTTTATGTTTCAATATATCTTCAAGCTCTTCAAATTCCCCATTTATGCCCGGTTGAAGTAGTCTTTAATACTCATAATATGGCTGCTTTGCTGTTTCCTAAACGTAGTTCAGATTTGCTCAAAGTTATAGAGAATATAAATAGCTCTTTTAATCTAGATAACGTTTATGGTCTTCCATTGTATCAATTAAAAAACACTTTATGGCAGATCTTTGAATTCTTAGATGGAATGGAAAAAGAAGGGTTCTGTCTTTTAGATATGAAGCTGGAAAATCTTTTAGCATACAATCATAAGTTAACAAAAATTGAAGTGACCGATTTTGGATTTGCTAATTCAATCGGCGAAAATGTAGCCAGTAAGGGGACTTGGGGGTACTATCCTCCTGAAATGTTATTCCAAAGAATTAATGAAGCCACCTCGCATATGGATATGTTTAGTACAGGTATAGCATTATTTGTCCTTCTTACTGGGCACGACTTTCACTATTTTGATGGCTATCAGCCTAAGATGAAGGAGGGGTTGACAGTTAAACTACAAAAGGAATTACATCAAGCGTACATAATTATTCATTTAGGTAAATCACCAGTTATAGACTTAAATCAAAAAGAATCTGCTTTTTTAAAATTAGCTCTTAATAATATGCAAAAATGTTATACGCGTTGTATTCACGAATGGATAGATAACATTCCCCAAAAAGAGAAAGTAACGGAGGAATTCAAAACTTTTGCTTCTTTTTTTAAAGAAGAGGAAAAGAGCTTCCATGATTTTATGTTGGGAAAATTAAGGAACTTCACACCTTTATGGCAAATAGAGCGAGAGTTAAAATCTAATATTATTGATTACTGGATCCAATTTACTAAAAGTCCTGTTACTGAAAAAATTAAATACTATCTTAAATTCCTTAAGATACGATCTGTAACATCATTTATGAAATATAACTTATTGTGTAAAAGTAGCAATGACCATGAAATAGATGAAGTTATCTCTTTATTTTTGCGTATGACTCATCCAGATGCAAATAAACGAGTTCAAGCTAGCAAGGCTCTAGAGGAATCTTCTTTATTCCAAATTAGATGTACTTTACAGCTTCCTTCTGACTTAGAGGAGGATTTAGTGCTTCGCATTCGGCCTGTTGGTAGCAGGAAAATATTTGAATGCTCTTTGAATGCTGAAAATAACTTATCAGAACTGTCTTTGAGAGGAGGGGGAAGTTTTGTTGTCTCAATTAGAAGTCGCACAGCATCTTTGATAAATGGGTCCTTTCAAGAAACAGACCATGTTTTATATAAAAAATTTAAACAAATAGATGATCAATCTATTTTACATGTAGAACACAACTCCCGAGAAAAATTTGCAATAAATATCCACCCTAAAATTCAGGAATAGGAGGATTATGTTGCCCTTCAATGACAATCCAATCTTGGGGGATAACGCTTTGCGTGTTGCATTGATCATTCATAAGCCAAGGGGTTCTTGCTATAACTTTTTTTTGGGGGTTAGCTATTAGGTACGCTGCCCACCATGAAAAAGTTGAGTTAGAAGTAATCATATGGTTGCAGAGAGTAAGTATACAAAAATCATGATAGCTTCTTTCATTTTCTACAAAATAGAAGTTTCTATTTATTGAGTTAAGTTGCTTTTTACACCAATTAATATGATCTGAGCACACAATGAATAATGCATCTTCTGGAAACTGTTCTATTGCCTTTCGAATATATTCAAGATCTGGGGCAGGATAAAAGTCATATAACTTTTTTCCCGTCCCTTTAAAATCTTTATAATACGTTCTAATGTGAAGACCTACTTTTAGAGGGTGACTTAAAATTTTCGGATATTTTCTTTGTAAATACCATTGTAATTTTTTGGGAGGAGATAGAAGCTTTTGAATTGTTTTTTTATGTCTCTTGAAATAATTTTCCGAAATAAAAAACCCTCGTAGCTCAACATTTTCTATCTTTGGAATAGGTTGATAGTTATAAGCATCTTTTTCTTCAAACACAGCAGCATTTAAGGGCTTTTTGTCAAATGGCAATAAGCGAAAAATTAACCTAAAGCTTTTAGATGAAAGGTATTCTTTAGGAATAATCAGCTTAAAATTGTGGTCCAAGGCATAGGCAATAGCGGCTGCTGTCTGAAAATAACGATTTCCAAGTTCACCTTGATAACGGACTGTAACAAATGGTCGAGATGGTTCCTTTAACTTTGTTAACAATGGATCTTGTATTCCATTTATTATAATTAAAAGAAAAAAAATTAATAAAATAATTAAGTTTTTATTTTTCAACAGATTAAATTTCATAAAAACTATTGTTATTTTATAAGTTTTAAAAAAAATATTATCATGCAATCATTATAGTAGGAAGAAAAAAAATGGGGTAAGGATAAAAACTATGAGAAAACTAACTATCTTATTAATTATCAGTTGTTTTTGTTTTGTTTCCTGTGAGAAAAACTCCTACTCACAAAGTTCATGGTTTCAACAAGGTCAAGATAAATATGTGATCTTAATAGAAGATTACACAAGCATGAACGAGGCACATAGACAAGCTCTTATTAAGGCAACAAAGCTAGCTAAAGAAAAAGGATATCGCTATTTTAATGTACTAAAAAGTAGTAGTATTGATGTCGTTAATAACCAAATGGTTGCTGAAAAAACATTTATAGATGTAAACATAAAGAATGGGTATTTTTCAGAAAAGGATATCAGTCGTCGATATCAAGTTGTAATACGCCTGTATAAAAAAAGACCTTTTTTTACTAGGGTAATAGATACTTGTCGCTATGGAAGATGTCTTAAATTGAAAAATTAGATCATCCCATAGATATGTTAATCAGTTGGAATAAGACCTATTAAGATTCCTGATACTAAGTGTAAAAAGCTGCTTTCAATAGAGGGAAGCTTAAAAAAATAAAGTTTTCCATAAGAAATTATTTTTTTGAAAGGGAATACCAAAAAGGAAGAGCTACCATCATAGATCCTCCGATAATATTGCCTATAGTGGCTGGAATAATATTCCAGAAAAAAGCAACAACCCAACCGGGCTCATTGTCTAAAGCCATAGAAATAGAAAATAATCCCATATTAGCTGGAGTATGTTGAAAATTAGCCGCTATAAAGAGAGACACAGCCAAAAAAATAGGAATAAATTTTCCCGTGATAGTTTTTCCCATCATTCCAAAAAAGGTAGCCATGCCGACTATCCAGTTACCTAAAATCCCAGATAAGACTATTTTTAACCAATTTGATATACCACCCTTTTCGTAATAAGCCACCTTTAACTGGATGAGATCCCTCAAAAGCTCCCTTACGTCGCTTGGATACTCTTGGGCATGATAAATGAACCAGCCCACTAAAATAGCTCCTAAGAAGTTGCCGACCCATGCTTTCAACCATATTTTCAAAGCTCCAGTGATAATTCGGTAAGACGGATTATGTAAAATACTGGCTGGAAGTAATACGTTTGCTTCTGTAAATAGGACACTATGAGTAAGTACAACAAAAAAAAAGCCTGATGAATAACCCAAGCCTTGCATGAGCCTAGCAGCCCCTGGCGATTGAATACCTGCTGCTAAAAGAACGGATAAAAGTGCTCCCATCGATATGAAGCTGCCCCCCATGATAGATAAGATAAATACCTTAGGAGGAGAAATATCATTAATAAATCTCGCTGAATGGTGATACATGGAGCGTATCACATATTCAGGTGAAAGATATGATGGTGGCTGAACTTTCGGCTCGTCTTTCATGGTTACTCTCCCGTAGTTTTATTAATAGGTGAGACTGATTTTATTGTGAATAAGAAATCGAACTTCTTTTAATAAATATTTCTTTTCTATAGAAGAAAGCTTAAGGGAGAACAATGAAGTATCGAACAAAACTTTATATTTCTTTTGCTGGATTAATAGTAATATCAACCCTAATTGCCGTGGGATTGATTTATTTTGAAACTAGAGAATTTTTATTTAATGAGTTAAAAAGCAAAGTTCTGTCTATTTCAGCTACAGCTTCTGCTTTAATTAACGGTGACTCCATAAAAGAAGTAGTGGAAAATGAAGATATATTGTCTCCTTCTTTTCAAACTACTCAAAAGCAGCTCATTAAAACAAGAAATGTTAATCGAAGGCCGGATATATATGTTCAGTATCTTTATACAGTCCATAGAGATCCAAATGATGCATCTAACATTTTAATTGGAGTTGATGCGGATGAAGATCCTAATGCGTTTTTACCTCCTGGAAGAGTATATGAAGAAGGGGTAGAAATCAAAATTGCCGATCATATTGAAGAATATTATGTTCCGGAAAACTTTGTAGAAGAAAGGTGGGGTAAGTTTTTATCTGCCTATACACCTATTTTAGATAAGCAGGGAAACTTCATTGCCTCTATGGTTGTCAATGTTAGGGCAACTGACGTCCTGCGAAAACTGCATTTTTTAGTCTTTTTAGGTACGATTGCTATTGGTATTGCTTTTTTGTTAAGTTTAACTGTAGCTTTTTTCTTGTCGAATCTTATGACAAGGTCTCTTGCAGCATTATGTAGAGATGTTAATATTATCGGAAAAGGAGACTTAGGACATAAATGTCATATACCCGGTGAGGATGAGTTTAGTGAGCTTGGGTTTGCTATTGATCAAATGACAGATGGGCTCAAAGAGCGGGAAAAAATTAAAACCAACTTTGCCAAGTATGTTTCTCATCAGGTTTTAGAGAAGGTATTAGAGTCAAAAGAAGAAATTAAACTAGAGGGAGAAAGGAAGCAAGTGACAATTCTTTTTTCTGACATACCAAAATTTTCTAAGATTGCTGAAGAGCTTTCTCCTGAAGAGGTAGTATCATTTTTAAACGAATACTTTGAGATAATGATTGATATCATTTTAGACAATAATGGCACCATTGATAAATTTATTGGAGAGGGGATAATGGTAGAATATGGGGCTCCTATTGATGACCCGAAACAGGAAGAAAAAGCTGTTTTATCTGCCATTGCTATGCACGAAGCATTAAAAAAATTAAAAGAAAAATGGCGCTCCGAAAATAAACCTGATATTGATATGTGTATTGGTATTCATACTGGTCCTGCGATTGTCGGAAATATTGGAGCTGAGGAGCGAATGGAATATACGGCAATCGGAGATACAGTCAATATCTCAGCTAGGCTTATTGAACAGTGCAAGGTAAAAAACAAGAAGATCATAGTCAGTAAGCAAACCTATCAAAAGTTAGGTTTTCCTTTAAATGCTGAAAAATTAGGCGTTACAATACTACCTGGAAAAGAAATCGAGACTGAAATTTATGCAATTGAGCCTTAAAACAAATGGGAGTTAACAATGAAGAAAATTTTTATTAGGGGGCTTCTTACGGTTGCACCATTAGCAATTACAATAGCTCTTATTGTGTGGTTGTTTACCTTTATTGAAAATGCATTTAGTGGGCCTATTATTGCCATTATTGGGCAGAAATACTACTTTACAGGTCTGAGTGTTCTTTTAGCCTTAGTGCTTACCTTTATGGTCGGCATTGTTATTAATAACTTCATTATTCAAAGGATCTATACTTGGGCTGAAAATCTTCTTAAACATATTCCTTTAGTGAAAACACTTTATAATTCTGTGTCTGACTTAATGGGATTTTTTAAGACAGGAAGCAAAGAAAAACTGGGAAAAGTAGTCATGCTAAATTTTAATGGTTTTAAAATTTTAGGGTTTGTTACGAGAGAAAGCTTTGAGGATTTGTCAGATATGGGCACAAAAGATGAAGTTGCTGTATATATTCCTTTTAGTTATCAGATTGGGGGATATACGTTTATTGTGCCTACCTCACATATTGAGCCTGTTGAAATGACAGTAGATCAAGCTATGCGCTTTGCAATTACAGCAGGTGTTTTAAAAGGCCGTTCCCCAAAAGATAAATCAGAAGTCCATTAGCCTTTTAGATAAGACGTGTCGTTTAAAAGCTCAATTACAGGATTCTTTCTTTCATAGCCTAAAATACTTAAAGAGGCGTTAGATAGAATAAAAAATCTACCTTCTCTAGCACTTAATTGCAGCCAGCAAGCAATTAAAGCTCTAGAAAAGTGCCCATGAGAAAAAAGTAATATATTCCCAGTCAGCCCTTCAATCATCGAAAAAAACTTATAAGCCCTTGTTGTTACCTGCTCTATCGACTCTCCATTGGGAGCTCCATGCGTAAACACAGTCCAGTCAGGGATGGATTTTTTTATTTCATTCGTTGTTTTACCTTCATAGTCGCCATAATTCCACTCCTTAAGCTCGTCTAAAGGCTCTCCTTGAAACCCTGCAAGCTCACATGTGGTACTGGCTCGTAATAGTGGGCTTGTGAAAACTTTTTCAAAATGAGTCCCTTCTAGTCGATGTTTTAAGAGTCTAGCTTGTTGTTTTCCTTCTTCATTTAACGCAATATCAGTAAAACTTGTATGCTGTTTTGTTTGGTTCCATTTTGTTTGTCCATGCCTTGCCAAATATACTTTTTGCATTTTTTCTTTCCTTTATTTTTTCTCTCATAGCACAATAGGTAGCGCTATATAAACAAAAAAATGGAGATTGATATGGCTGAAGTATTAGTAGTTGCTAGTAAAGTAAAAAAATATATCAAGGAAAAGGGTGATATGAGCACATCCGCAACTGCAATTAGTCGATTGTCAGAAATTATTGAGGAAGAGTGCAATAAAGCAATCGAAAGAGCTAAATCAGCTAAAAGAAAAACCGTAATGGATAGAGATTTTGAAGAGTAGGAGAGGATCTTACTTATGAAAAAAACATTATGGTTATTATTTTTTATCATTGGAGTACATATGCAAGCATTTTCTAGCCCCATCGTAAACCTTAAGACAACTCAAGGAGATATTCAAATTAAGCTGGATCCAAAAGTGGCTCCTAAAGCTTGTGAGAATTTTATTAAACTTGTCGAAAAGGGCTATTATAATGGAACTCTTTTTCACCGGGTTATCAAAGATTTTATGATACAAGGTGGTGATCCTTCCGGCATTGGTGTTGGAGGTGAGTCCATTTGGGGAAAATGTTTTGAAGATGAGTGTATAGCCACATGTAGCTTTGACAAGCCAGGTAAGCTAGCTATGGCAAATAAAGGACCAAATACCAATGGTTCTCAATTTTTCATTACAACAGCTAAGACCCCTTGGTTGAATATGCGCCATACTATTTTTGGAGAGGTTACAAAAGGTATGGACATTGTAGAAAAAATAAGCGATGTTGCTACAGATCCTAGAGATCGACCTTTGGAGCCTCAAAAAATAATCAAAGCAACTGTTCTCCGGGAAGATTAATCCCGGAGTTTTTCTAAAGATTGGCTACAGACTTCTCATCTGTTTTTTCACTCTCCTCCTTGCCGAAAAAGGGAAGTATTCCAGGTACCCACTCAGCAGGATCTAGTGATTTCAAAAGATTATCAAGCCCAAACCTTTGGAAGATAGACTTTAGTACAGTGTTGAAAATTGCTTTTTCGATGTCTTTTATAGGAAAGCCTGTTTCATTTGATATATTATAAAACTCTAATTTTTCTAGAGTGGGATATCTAGTTACAGAACCATCCATTTTGGTAACTTGCACGGTCAAGTTTTTTAAGGTAAGCCTTTTAATTAAATATTCCTTTCCATTAGTGTCTTTTTCTTTCTCATCATCACCATTCAGCATATAGCTCCAGTTATTTTCAGTACCCGATTGATTATAAAATTCAATAGCTAAAAGTGAGTTGTCTACTGTTATCCCTTCAATAGTTAACCTTTTTCCTCTCAGCTCCTGTAAAGTTGCATCAACGTCAATCAGTTGACTTTCTAATGCAGTAGCAGTTTTTGATTGAGGGGGATTACCAATGAATAAGTTTCTTACTTTTAAATTATCCTTAGAAAATTCCATCGACTCTATGTTTACCGGAACTCCATTTAACTGCTTTGATATGAAGTAAGCGGTAAGAGAAGTTCTGTAAATCCATGATAAGAAAATAGCTGTCACTAGGACAAAGATAATTATTAATATAACAGCTAAAAACTTTTTCATACTCTTACCTCTCTATTATTGTTTTTAATATCTAAAAAAGAATTTTTTGAGAACAAAATAATTATTCATTAAAAAAATCAGACACGATATTAAAAAGTTAATAGATTAAATAAAGGAAAAGGAAGAATTCATGAAAAAAAAGGTATTTTTTAAGAGTTCTATAGGGATAATTATTTTAATTATTGTGGCATTGATAATTACCCTATGGCTGCTTAAAGCCCCAATTATTGCCTCCTATCTTTCGAATAAACTTGGGGTGAATGTATCGATTGGAAGTATAGATGTATCTAAAACTGGCATGAGTATTCGAAGCTTTAAAATTAATAACCCACTTGGATCTAGAACGAGTACAGCTTTTTCCAGTAAAGACATTCATGTTTCGTATCAATGGAAAGAGTTAACTGCGGATCCCAATGTTATCCAGGAAATTTCTATGGATGATGTTTTTTTAGGTATTGAGTTTTATAATTTAACTGGGTCTCAAAATAATTGGACTAAAATTTTAGAAAATGTGAATCAAGAAAAGTCTAAAGAAGATGATAATGAAGTTATTATAAGAAGACTTATTATTACGAATCTTTCTGTTCAAATCCGAGGAAAAGGATTATTCGAGTCTTGGGAAAAAGTAAAAGATATCGATCGAATTGAGTTTAAAAATGTAAGCAGTAAAAAAGGGTTTCCAACAGGTGAGTTGATTAAAGAGATATTTGACGAGGCTGATATCCAAAAATACTTGAAAGAAGTTTTAAAGCCTCAAAACTGGTTAGAGAAGATCTTTTCAGACTCAACTCGCTACTCAAAAAAAGTGGGATAATGAAGGAAAAACTATAAAAAAGGCATCTTCCTTAAAAGATGCCTTTTTTGAAAGGATAATTATTAGTATCCCATTGGGGAGGAAGCTGCCGGTGTAGCTGCTTCTTCTTTAGCTTCTTCTGTGATAATTGCT
>PFAC01000006.1:19400-31917 GCA_002773835.1 Chlamydiae bacterium CG10_big_fil_rev_8_21_14_0_10_35_9
ACGGTCAACTTTTGTTGGGTTTAAAATCCCTTTTTCATACATGTTGCCAAACTCGTCGTTTCTCGCATCATATCCTTCTTCTTTCTTAAGACCCATTACATGCTGAACAATAATAGATCCTTCTTTTCCAGCATTTTCTGCAATTTGTCTTAATGGGTAGCTAAGAGATTTTTTAATAATCTCAGCTCCAATTTTCACATCACCTTCTAAGGTAGCTACTAGCTTTTCTAGAGCTGGAAGAGATCTAAGGAAAGCAGTACCACCGCCTGGTAGAACACCTTCTTCAACCGCTGCTTTAGTTGCTGCTTGAGCATCATCCACACGGTCTTTTTTCTCTTTCATTTCAACTTCAGTAGCAGCACCGACTTTGATTACGGCAACGCCACCAGTCAGCTTAGCAAGTCTTTCTTGTAGCTTTTCTTTATCGTAATCAGAAGTGCTTTCTTGAATTTGTTTTTTAATTAAAGAAGCTCTTTCTTCAATTTTAGATTTCTCACCAGATCCACCTACAATTGTTGTGCTTTCTTTTTTTACGATAATTTTTGAAGCTCTACCAAGCATGTCTAATGTCACATTTTCTAGCTTGATTCCTAAGTCTTCGCTAACAAACTGACCGCCTGTCAGAATAGCAATATCTTGGAGGATTTCTTTTCTTCTATCGCCGAAACCAGGAGCTTTAACAGCACATACTTTAAGGCCAGCTCTTAATCTATTTACCACTAAAGTAGCTAGAGCCTCTCCTTCAATGTCTTCTGCGATGATTAATAAAGGTTTTCCTGTTTCAGCTGCAGCTTGAAGAACAGGTAAAAACTCTTTCATAGAAGAGATTTTTTTCTCATAAAGTAGAATATAAGAATCTTCTAGCTCTGCTTCTAAGGATTCAGGATTAGTTACAAAGTAAGAAGATAAATAACCCCTGTCAAAGTTCATTCCTTCAACTACGTCTAATACTGTCTCAAAGCCTTTTGCTTCTTCGACAGTAATTGTTCCATCTTTACCGACTTTGTCCATTGCTTTAGCAATGATTTCTCCAATTTCATGATCGCCATTTGCTGAAATAGTGGCAACTTGGGCGATTTCTTTAGAGTCTTTAATAGGTTTGCTAAGTGATTTAAGTTCATTAACAACTGTACTCACGGCAAGTTCAATCCCTTTTTTTAATTCCATTGGATTAGCACCTGCAGTCACATTGCGAAGTCCTTCGGTGTAAATAGCTTCAGCTAGAACAGTTGCAGTAGTAGTTCCATCTCCTGCTTTATCTCCTGTTTTGCTGGCCACTTCTTTTACCATTTGAGCTCCCATATTTTCATGTCTGTCATCGAGCTCAATTTCTTTTGCAACAGTCACACCGTCTTTAGTAATTTGTGGAGATCCAAAGGATTTGTCAATTGCAACATTTCTTCCTTTAGGACCTAAAGTGACTTTTACAGCAGAGGCTAAAGTTTTTACCCCTTTTAAGATCTTTTGGCGGGCATCTTCTTTAAATTTAATATCTTTGGCTGCCATAACTTTTTTATCTCCTATTTTCAAAAGGTTAATTATTCAATGATTGCAATAATGTCATCAGCTTTGGCAATGATGTATTCATCATCATCAATTGTAACTTCCTGACCTGCGTATTTATCCATTAAGATTTTGTCGCCAACTTTTACTGGCATAGACTCGAAAGTCCCATCTTCTTTTTTCTTTCCAGGCCCAACAGCGATTACTACGGCAGTTTCCTGCTTTTTTTTCGCTGTATCAGGAATAATAATTCCACCTTTAAGAGTCTCTTCTTGTTCGAGCCTTTGTGCTAACACACGATCTGAAAGAGGCTTAAGAGCTACTTTTTTCTCTGTTTGTGTCATTATAACAACCTCCGGTTTAGTATTTTTTTGTTGATTTTTGTACCTACAACCATATGATAAAAGAGAATTTTTTGCAATAAATTTAGCAAAATAGAGCTAAGATTGCTAATCAAGGTTTTTTTAAGGAAACCTTTGTCTCAAACCCACTCAAAGGGTATATTCAGCTTTTTAACAAAGAATAGGTAAGACTATGGTAAAAGAACGCTCTTTACTCGAGAATGCTCATAAATGGGACGTATCAGCTCTTTATCCATCTTGGGAGAAATGGGAACAAGACCTTAAATCCTTGAAAGATCAAGAAATTTTTAAAAAAATTTCTTCTTTTAAGAGTACGCTGTCTAGTGGAGAAGAGAATTTCAAAAAATTCCTTAATGAATACTTCGAAGTACAAAGGACGCTTGACAAGCTATATACCTACGCTCACTTAAGGCTAGATGAAGATTTAGGGAATGATGAGAGTAAAGAAGCTTTTGGGAAAATTGTGGCAGCAGCTCATGAGTTTCAGTTTGTCACATCTTGGGTTGAGCCTGAGATTATTCAGCTTCCCGATGAGAAATTCCAAGAATACCTCAACGGGACAACTCTCGCTCCTTTTAAGTTTTTTCTTGAAAAAATCCATCGTTTAAAACCTCATACCCTAACTTTAGAGGAAGAAAAGCTTATAGCATTAAGCTCTAAGACATTGGACGCAAATCACAAAACATTTAGTGCGTTCAATGATGCTGACTTGCAGTTTGATCCTATTAAAGATAGTCAGGACAAAGTTCATGAACTTACAAATGGCCTTTATTCTATTTATTTAAGAAATAATGACCGAATCTTGCGAAAAAATGCTTTTGAAAAGCTGCATGAAGGTTATTTCAGTTTTGAAAATACGCTATGTGAGCTTTTACAAGGACAGATGCAAAATCATTTATATTTGAGCCGGGCTAGAAAGTATCCAAGCTGTCTTGAGGCTGCACTTTTTGTTCATAATGTGGATCCCAAGGTGTACCATAATCTTATTTCAAGTACTCATGACAACTTGAGTTTATTGCATAAATATATGGAAGTGAGAAAAAAGCGTTTAAAAGTTGATACACTTCAATTATATGACCTTTATGTCCCTATTGTAGAGGATGTAAAACTTGACTTTACTTATCAAGAAGCCTGCCAGCTTGTAGTGGACTCTGTAGCTCCTTTGGGAAAGGAGTATCAAAATATATTAAGAGAGGGTCTTAATGAAAAAAGATGGGTGGATCCTTTTGAAAATTTAAGAAAAAGATCAGGTGCTTATTCAAGTGGATGTTATGATAGCAATCCATATATTCTCATGAATTTTCATGGAACATTAAATGATGTTTTGACGCTTGCACATGAGGCAGGTCATAGCATGCATTCCTACCTTAGTCGTAAAAACCAGCCTTATCACGATGCTCAATATCCTATTTTTGTAGCTGAGGTAGCTTCTACATTTAATGAACAGCTTTTATTAGATCTAATGCTAAAGCAGACTCAAGATCCAAAAGTAAAAGCCTATTTGCTAAATTATAAAATAGAAGGGATTAGAACGACATTTTTTAGACAGACAATGTTTGCAGAGTTTGAACTGCAGCTTCACACTTTTTGTGAGAAACAAATTCCTTTTACACCTTCTCTTTTAAAAGAGGAATACAAGAAACTGAATCAAAAATATTTTGGACCGACTGTTCATGTTTGTGATGATATATCAATTGAATGGGCTAGGATTCCACATTTTTACTACAATTTTTATGTATATCAGTATGCTACAGGGATCAGCGCTGCTTATGCTCTTTTCAAAAAAGTGAAAGAGTCTGAAAAAAGTAAAAATGACTTTTTAAACTTCTTGTCATCCGGTGGGAAAAAGTTTCCCTTAGATCTTTTAAAGGTTGCTGGAGTAGATATGACAAAAGAAGAGGCTGTTCAATCTATTTTTGCGGAGTTTTCGCAAATGTTATCTGATTTAGACAAACAACAAGTTAATGAGGATTCCTCTCTTTCAATTTCTTAAAAAAGTTTGCTAAAAAATCAAACATATTTTATCAGTGTTGTCTTGGGAGACCTGCGTTGTTTAATTTTAGAAAGAATCAAAATCAGAATCAGACACAAAATACATGTGTAGCAACATTTGTTGTTCTCAATGAAAAGGGTCTACATACAAGGCCCTCAACAGAACTTGTCAAATGTGCTTCGTCATTTCATAGTCATATTCAATTGCATTTCAGGGAATACACTGTTAATGCCAAGTCTCTTTTAGGTATTTTAATGTTAGCGGCAGCTAAAGGATCAAAAATAAGAGTAGAAGCATGCGGAGAAGACGCTTCTTTAGCTGTGGATGCAATTGTTAAGCTTGCTAAGAATAAATTTTTTATCAACTACTAGTTAATAATTTCATAACTGCCATCTGGATGACCTACAATCACTGTATGGGCTACTTTAAAGAAAAACCCTGTATCAACAACTCCAGGAACGCATAAAATTTGAGAGTGAATTTCTTCTGGCTTTTGAGTAAGTGACTTTATCGTTACATCATAAATGTAGTTGTTATTGTCTGTAATGAATAAAGAACCGTCGGTATTTTTTCTCCAAACACCTTTAAACCCTGCTATATTAAGTTTTTTTTCAGTATGAAGATGGCCATACTCGATAATTTCTACAGGAAGAGCTCTTTCACCTAATGTCTTGACCTGTTTAGTTTCATCTATAATAACAATCATTTTTTGACTTGAAGTTGCTAGAATTTTTTCTCTCACATGTGCGCCGCCACCGCCTTTAATCATTTTTTTTTCGGGATCAATTTCATCGGCTCCATCAATGGTAAGGTCAATGTTTGTCACTTCATCAATGTTTTTAACAAGTATATTTCCTTTTTTTGCAAGAGCTTCTGATCTTTTAGAGCTGGATACAGTTTGGATTGTTAAGCCGCTTTTTGTTTTTTTTATTAGCTCTTCAATGAAGAACTCAGAAGTAGATCCACTTCCAAGTCCGATTGTCATATTTGATTTAATAAATTGTAAAGCAGCAGCAGCTGCTGCTTTTTTTGCTTTTTCTTGAGACATAAAAATCAGTCTAGCAAAAAGTAAATTTTTATTTGGTATTAAATTTTATTTTTAATAGTATGCAGCCTACAAAAGAGAGGTGGTTTATGAGTCTAGATAAAGTATCAAGTCCGATTATTGATTCTAATAAATCCATAGGAGAAAAAAGCTCTGTCTCAAAATCCAATAAAGCTTTTGCAGAGGAAAGTCCGGCTATACAAAGATCCCGTAAGAAACTACAAGAAATGTTTGCTTTGCAGGAGTGTCAATTGACTAAAGAGAAAATTGAAGAGGCAAAAGCTAGATTTAGCTTCACATTTGATTTTGATAATAATCAAAACTCCCAAGATCATTCGAGTGATATTGAGCAAAAGATTCAAGATCTTGCTTCTTCAATAATTTAGTATTCTTTAAAAAGGGTTATTCTTTCATGTAAGAACAAAATTCCTAGCTTGTTTTATTACCCCTCTAGAGTTATTTTCTTTAGAAAGGAAGTAACAAAATGAATATTTTAGACATATTGGAAAAAAGGGGACTTTTAGAGCAAACAACAAGTCCTGATCTCAAAAAAATTCTTCAAAATCCGACAAAATTTTATATAGGTTTTGATCCCACAGCTGACGCTTTGCATCTAGGTAATTTAGTTGGAATAATTGTATTAAGATGGTTCCAAAAATGTGGTCATATTCCTTTTGCGTTAATTGGAGGAGCAACGGCGCGTATTGGAGATCCTTCAGGTAAAAGTTCAGAAAGACCTCTTTTACAAGATGAGGATATTAAAAGAAATGTAAGGAAAATCTCTGAGTTTTTTAGAAATCTTTTACGAGAGCATCCTCCTAGCATTTTAAACAACGATGATTGGTTTCAGGAAATGACAGTTATCGATTTTTTAAGAAAAATTGGTAAACATTTTAGATTGGGACCGATGCTTTCTAAAGAAAGCGTTAAAAGCAGAGTAAATTCAAATGAAGGGATGAGCTTTACGGAGTTTACTTATCAAGTTTTGCAAGGATATGATTTTTATTACTTATACAATCAGCAAAATGTAATTCTCCAAGTAGGTGGAAGTGATCAATGGGGGAATATTACAGCAGGAATTGATTTGGCTAAGAAATTAGATCAGAAAACACTATATGGAGTCACATTTCCTCTTCTTGTGCAATCTGATGGTAAAAAATTTGGTAAGTCTGAAAAAGGAGCTATTTGGTTGTCAGAGCATAAACTCTCTGCTTTTGATTTTTATCAATACCTTTATCGTGTAAGTGACGCTGATGTTATACGTCTTATGAAAGTACTTACCTTTATGGAGCTAGATGAAATAGATTCGATAGAGAAAAAAATGAAGCTGCCCGACTATATTCCTAACTCAGCTCAAAAAAGGCTGGCATCAGAAGTTACCCGTTTTATTCATGGAGAAGAAAATCTTCTTACAGCTCAGAAAATAACAGAGAAAATGTATTCACAAAAATCAAGTGAACCTCTTACGAAAGAAGTGCTTGAGCAAATAGCTAAAGACCTGCCTCCTGTAGTTTTTAATCTTGATAATATCGTGTCCAAAAAATATACGGAGCTAGCAGTTGAGACCGGGCTCTGCTCTTCCAAGTCGGAGGCTGTGCGGTTAATAAAAAGTGGCGGAGCTTATTTAAATAATAAACGTATCAATGAAATTGATTTTAAAATTAGTGAAGAAGATTTAGTTGACGGTGCTTTTTTACTGCTTGGCTCAGGTAAGAAAAAAAAATTACTCCTGGAAGTTAAGCCTTAAAAAATCTCTTCTTGCATTGAAAATAAACTACTTGTATGAAAAACCTTAAGTTCACACAATGACGTTAATAAACGAGGTAACAAGGAGAGCGGTATGGCTACGGTCACAAAAAAGAAATTAATTCAAAAAATTTCTCAAGCCAGGGGACTACACCCTAATGATGTAAGGAATGTTATTCAAGCTTTCTTAGATGAAATGACAGACTCTTTAACTCAGGGAGATCGTTTAGAGTTTAGAGATTTTGGTGTTTTTGAAGTAGTCGAGAGGAAACAAAAAATTGGTCGAAATCCTAAAAATGCTGATGTGCCGATTATTATTCCTGCAAGAAAAGCTGTTAAGTTTACGCCTGGCAAAAAAATGAAACAGCAAATTGAAAGTGATTTAAGAGCACCTGCTGAAGCACAATGAAAGATGAAATTACTTCTTTTTTTTCAAAGAAGTTAAGACATACTTTTGATTCTAACACTTGGGAAAGTCTTTTTTTATTCTATGTTGATAAAAAGGTCTTTCCTAAGCAACAAATAACTAATTTTATTGAATCTGAGTTTGCGTCTATCGAGAAAACCCCTATTTTATATTATCAACAATTGAAAAAACTTTGTTCACTTTTGATATTTACAAGAGGGTTTCCTTATTCCTATGATGACCTTTTTGAGGGTTTGGTAAAGCGGATATTAGAAAAAAAATTTCCCCCTTCATTTCAGCCTATTTACGCCCTTCAAAGCCTTATTAGCTATCATTACTATTTGCAAGCAGATAAGTTTGACCCCGTTTTACATAACAGTGGTATGAGCTACTTCAATATTGAAGGAGGAATGTCAGATTTACTGATGCCAAATATTAAACACAATTATGAGTTAATTATTTTTTGGGTGATTTTAGGGGTTTTAAAAAATGATCAAAATCTTTTAGAAAAAAGCCAAAAGTTATTTCAGTGGCAAAAAAGGTGTCTAGATAAAAGTGGAAATCCCATTAAAAGTATTTGGAGTTCACCTTATAATTTGCAAGATGATTCGGCCCTTTTACTACATCAGTTAGTATCGGGGCATATCCATGAAATAGATCAGCTTTCATTTTCTTATTTTCCTTATTTTGAAATAGCCATTTCTTTGTGGTTTTTAGAAGTTCGCTCAAATTTTTCCAAAGGTGATTTGTTTAACCAATCATTTAATTTGGAAGAAGATCCTGCTAGTGTATTTATTGATCAAAATGGGCTTAAAGGGCTTATGACTCTCCGTGGAGTGAATAGCGGTTTTGGATATATGGAAAAAGATGATTTTGCGATAGTAAGTTTCGGCCCTGAGTTATTGCCGACCAAAGAAAAAAGGGGGTATGGTATATACAGAGCTTGCCCTCTTAAGAGGAATGGCTTTGATAATATTATTAAAAGCGATTCTTATATCCGTGGTTGGGCTCCTTTAAGTTGCTTTGATCAAAATAGCGGCAGCACAGCGTACCCTTCAGATGTATATATTGAATTTGAGGGCAAGTTTGATTTAAATAAATTTGTGTTAAATTTTAATTTTTATAATCTTGGAAAAAGTCAAACAATTGGGTTTAGTTTTTTTACAAAGGCAAGTTCTTGTGAAGTTGTTGATGTAGATTTTTTAAAATCTAGTGATAGTCAAAAAATTTGTAGTAAATCAAATAAAATATTTTTTTACTCAAGTTGTCAAAAAATATTATTTCAAACAAAAAATTTTACTAACTTAATAGTTTCTCCTAAAAATAAATATTGGAATGAAAACTTTCATTTAACTTATTTTATAAAAGGGGATAATCCTACACTTAATGTAGAAATAGTATTATAACTTTATAAGTTAATAATTATAAAAATAATTATATTTTAATCTAAAGGTCAAACTTGCAAAAAAAAACCTTATTGAAGGATAATTACCTATTACTTCCCAATTAGGAGGCTATAATTGTCTAGAGGAAAATTTATTCTTTTTGGTGCGCTTGCTCTATTTTCTATTATCGGTATTGCATCTATGTTTAAGGGTTCAAAAAAAGATTCTACAACTACCAAGGTACTACCAAAGCAGATAGAGGAAATCCCCATAGCTAATATCAAAGAAGAAACTCCTGTATTAAGTTTTGAAAAACCAGAGCCGATAAAGCTTTCCACTCCAAAAGAACAATTGTCTGAAGTGGATAGAATTGGCAGGCTTTTTAGCTTAGATTCATCTAAGCTTCCTATTGTTGAGACGATTACTTATTCTAGCAGAGTTCCTTGGTTGCAAGGCCGTCCTGCTTGGATTGCTGACTATGCATCTCATTATGCAACTTCAAGGCACTTTATTGCTCGCAGCTTAAATCACAAGCCTGATTATTTTACTCAGACAGTATCTCCTGGTGATCGCTTCAATGTTTTGAGAAAAGATTTAAATTTAGAGTTCTATCTTCTTATCGATCTTTCCAAATGTAAAATGTGGTTTTACTGCCTTGATAAAGATGCTGGAGAAAGAGTGCTGCTAAAGACATATAAGGTAGGACTTGGCCGCAAAGATCAAACCAAACCCTCAGGATTTTTAACACCCACAGGAAAGTATTTATTAGGAAGTAAGATTGCCATATATAAAGAGGGGACAAAAGGATATTTTCACGATAAAAAAGTAGAAATGCTTCAAATTTTTGGCACAAGATGGATCCCATTTGAGAAAGAGCTTGAGAACTGTTCTGAAAGAGCTAAAGGTTTTGGCATCCATGGTTCTCCTTGGGCTCGTGATGAAAAGACTGATTCTTTGCTAGAAGATAGATCTCATATTAGTAAGTATGACAGTGATGGGTGCATTAGGCTGAATTCTGAAGATATAGAAGAGTTATTTTCTATTATTATTACAAGACCTACTACTGTCGAACTTGTAAATGATTTTCAGGATGCTAAGCCTCCTTTTGAAGAAAAAGACAATTTTTCAACTAAGTCAGTTACTGAGGTTAGATCATGAAAAGATCCTCATCTATTGCACTACTTCCTCATGAAAAAGAGATTAGCGAACACGAAGAAACTATTGAGCTCGTAAAGGAAAAAAATGAAGCGAGTGAACTTTGGTCTCAAAATGAAATAGCTAAGATGGAAAAGAAAGTTGAAAAATTAAAACAAAATGTCTACGCGAATTTGCAACCATGGGATAGAGTTTCCATTTGCAGACATCCTTCTAGACCACATACAATTGACTATATTCAAAATCTATGTGACGAATTTATTGAAGTTTTTGGTGACCGTTCATTTAGAGATGATCCTTCTATTATTGCAGGGTTTGCTAAGATTGGCGGACAAAGATTTATGCTAATTGGTCAAGAAAAAGGAAAAGACACTGAAAGCCGCCTTTTTAGAAACTTTGGGATGCCCCATCCTGAAGGGTATAGAAAAGCACTTCGTTGTATGCAGCTTGCTGCTAAGTTTAATATACCTGTTATAACTTTGTTAGATACTCCAGGGGCTTTTCCGGGTTTAAGTGCTGAGGAAAGAGGACAAGGGTATGCTATTGCAAAAAATCTGCTTGAGATGGCTAGACTACCGGTTCCTGTTATTGTATTGTTAATTGGTGAAGGTTGCTCCGGTGGAGCTTTAGGTATGGGAATAGGAGATGTTATTGGCATGCTTGAGCATTCCTATTACTCTGTTATTTCCCCAGAAGGATGTGCTTCCATTTTATGGAAAGACTCTAAGAAAAATTCTCAGGCAGCTTCTGCGTTGAAACTTTTGGCAGAAGATCTTATTGAGTTAAATATTATTGATGAAATGATACCAGAGCCTATGGGCGGTGGTCATCATGACCCTGATTCAGTATACCAAAGTGTTAAAAGCTTTATTTTAAAACATGTTGAATTGTTGAAAAATATTCCTATTCCAGATTTACTGGAAGCACGCTTTATGAAATTCCGCAAAATGGGAAAATTTACAATTCAAGATGAAGCTCTTACTTCAAGCAGCAATACGCAATCGTAAGCATTTAACATTAGCTATACTTACATTATTTGCTCTATTATTTTTAACATTTTCTAATCAATTAGAGATGTTTTCGTTAGGAATAATAACGAATAGAGGAACTGATAATCCTATTATCGAAAAGTTTTCTTTCAATTTTGACCTTGAGAAAAACATTTCGATATTCATAGGATTTTTAGTAATTGTAGCTTGTTTTAAAGCTTTTGCGTTATTCATAGCAAGATACATGACGCAAGTTCTATCGATAAGGATAACTAGAGACTTGCGCGAACAGTTCTTTCAGCATATTCAATCCTTACCTTTAAGTTTTTACAATGAATTTAACTTGGGAAGTTTGACATCGAGAGCAGTTGGAGATGCGGGGCAAATTGCTTCCTCATTGAACTCCATGTTAATTAACTATCTACAAACTCCTTTTACTATTGTATCTTCCCTGCTAGTTTGTTTTGGTATTTCTTGGCAGTTATCTCTAATCATTTTTCTGGGTGTTCCCCTTATCATTTTTCCCATCATTTTTTTTACTAAAAAAATAAAAAAGGTAACTAGGCAGCTGCAAAAGAACCAAGAACGATTTACTTCAGTGCTGCTAGATTTTTTATCAGGTATTCATACTGTAAAAATTTACTCGATGGAGCAGTTTTCTTTTCGAAAATATAAAGAACAAAATGATCAAATGGCAAAGCTTGAAATGAAGAATGCAAAATACAGCCTGCTAACAAGGCCTGTTTTGCACACTGTAACTACAACATGCTTAGTGACCGTTTTATTATTTGGGCTTTACACATTGAAAATGACGGTGTCTCAATTAATCACATTTTGTGGAATGTTATACTTATTCTATGAGCCTGTTAAAAAGTTTGCTGAAGAAAACACTAATGTTCAAAAAGGTGCTATTGCAGCAGAAAGAATGTTTGAAGTATTAAACTTAGAGCCTAAAATCTTTGATAGGGACGGAGCCAGACCTTTGGAAACTTTCGAAAACCAAATAGAATTTAAAAATGTTTGGTTTAAGTATTCTGATGCTTGGGTGTTAAAAGATTTAAGTTTCACTATTAAAAAAGGAGAGACGGTGGCAATTGTTGGTCCCACAGGAGCTGGTAAATCTACGATTGTACAACTTCTTCCAAGGCTATATGATATTCAAAAAGGCGATATTTTAATCGATGAATGTCCACTCAAAGAATTTACGCAAAAATCCTTAAGAGACCAAATGGCATTCGTACCCCAAAAACCTTTTTTATTTTTTGACACAGTGGCTGAAAATATTGCCTTTGGAAACAGTTTTTCCTTAGCTGACGTGCAAGCTGCAGCTAAAATGGCTCATGCTCATGAGTTTATAGAACAACTTCCAGATAAGTATGGTACTTTGCTTGCTGAAACAGGTAAGAATTTATCTGGAGGTCAGCAGCAAAGACTTGCAATTGCAAGAGCTCTTATGAAAAAAGTTCCTTTTTTAATTATGGATGAAGCTACTTCTTCTTTGGATGCCGTAAGTGAGAACAAGATTAAACTTGCGATTGAACAGCTTCACGGAAAAGTAACACAAATTATTATTGCTCATAGACTTTCAACGATTGAACATGCCGATAAGATTATATATTTAGATCAAGGAGTAAAATTGGCTGAAGGCACAAAAGATGAGCTTCTTAAAAACTGCCCTGCATTTAAAGTGATGTGGGATACTTTTCATAAAATTAAACAGACAGAGCAAGCTCCTCAAACAATATAATTTCTTTAATTAATATTATTAATTCGAGATAATGAACCTAAGGGGGGGGTAATTATGCGTAAGCGTACATTTAGTGATTTTTCTCCTGAAAAATTCCGTCGACTAAATGACGATTTGGACAAACTTGCTGAAATGATCAAGCATTTATCGGATGATCCTAAAAACCAGTATATTAAACCTGAAATA
>PFAC01000006.1:31933-59203 GCA_002773835.1 Chlamydiae bacterium CG10_big_fil_rev_8_21_14_0_10_35_9
TTATAGAAAACCCCGATAATTTAAGTGTGATTCCTAAAATTTTCCAAGATTTTCAATTGCTTAAAAATGCTATAAGGAGTTTTTAAATGGGTTTAGAAGAAAGAAAAAAAGGGCAGGCTCCTCGAAAACCCCGAGATTTTCAGGACGAGTTAGAGGAAGCTATTTTAAGATTTAAAGCGGCTTTTGAGCTTTTGCAGCAGGCATCTTTAGCTTCCGATTCTGAGCATCTTTTAAGTGTTATGCAGAAAGAACTTAATCTTATGGATAAACTAGCTACAGCAATTGAGAGAAAAGGTATTAGAAAATGGGAGCAAAAACTTTCTAAAGATGCTCAAGTATTTATTTCAGACCAAAATAGAGAAAATTTTGAAATTCTCCAACAGGATATAGCTACTTTATCGGAAGCTAATCGAAGGCCTAGAAAATAGGTTTTTATTAGCTTTTGAAAAAATTTCTTGCAATTGCTGAGATTTTTCCTAAAAGAGTATTGTCCTCTGCAGGTCTTGCTGAAGAGTGGGTAACTGAGTGCTTCCAACTCTCAGAAATTTTCCAAACACCTAAGATATCAACTTGTTGATGCGGGCCAGCCTTAAAATATATAGTTTTGTAATAGGGGTGAATAGAGGGCGATTTTTTTGAAGATACCAAAACTAAGACTGAATCATCTCTTGTTCCTTGAAAGCGGGCAGCATAGGATTGGAAAGGGGAAATAAAAATGTCTTTATCTTGATTATCAAACTTGCCTTGAAGTATTTGATCCCTTATGGAAGAGAGTCGGGTTGAGTGATATCCAATAAATCCAGGGTAGGCATTCCAATTGGGGTTTTTGTATAGACATTCGCCTTTTATGGGTGGGTGGTTAATCCTGCTTTTAAAAGCTTGATAGAATGGTTTGAAACTAATCATAGTATCTCCTAATAATGGTAAATAATTAAATCATATTAAGTTTTTACTTACAATGAGTTTACTGTCAAATCAATAGATATTTAAATCTTTTTATATTCCCTATTTTCTTTAATTAAATATAAGCTGCTTAAAATAAGATATTTACATTTTCATAAAAGGGGTTACTTTAAATTAAATTAGTAACGTTAATTAAAATTTTTATTGACTTTTATATTTTTATATAGTAAAATCTTTATTACTTGATAATAATCATGGAGGAATAAAATGAGTATAATTACAGCAATTAAATCAGGCTTTAAAGCTGGTGTTTCTAGTTGGAGAGCCACAGGAAGAATGCCTAGTCCATTTGGGCAAGCAATAAGAAATATAGTGTTACTTGATGGTAAAGGAATTAAGAATCCAATGCATGGATGGCATGCAACTTCATTGTCGAGAATTCAAGAAGCTATTAAAAATGGTGGCTTTGCACCGGGACCAGATTTATTTTTTGCTTTCAATCCAGAAGATGCTGCCCACTTCGCAAAAGGCGATAGTGGTAAAGTAGTAATGTTGAAAGTAGTAGGTGAAATGGATGATGTTGATAGAAACGAATTCGAGCATTGCTATTTTAGAAGCGGCAGAAAAGGTCTGGTACATATTGTAGAAGCATATGAAATGTCAAGCGAATTCAAAAATCACAGATTACCGCCTTTGTCTTCAAGATTTCAAGCAGCTACTAGCATTTTTTGGGAAACAATTAAAAGTACTGTAAATAGTCAGTAATTTTGATTGTATTTTTCAATGAAAAAATTCCCAGGATTTTCCTGGGAATTTTTTTTATTCTTTAAGAAAGATCTCTATTTGGGTGTAAAGGTTCAAAGCCAGCTGCTTTTATTTTATGGTTAGAAACTCTTTTATTTCCCGATCTATAAGCTTTAAGTTTTGGATCCCAACTTACTTTTTTTAAATTGTGTTGATGAGAAATTTCATCATATAATTCTTTTCTCGTTGGATGATCATCATCTGCTAAATTAAAAGTCCCCTCTAAATTATGTCTAATGGCGTAATCCATTGCTTTTACAATATCATCCTTGTGGATCATATTAGTGTAGTTTTTTCCATTTCCAGGAAGAACGCCTTCTTGGTATTTTTTAATTCGAGCAGATAATTCTCTATCAGGTCCATAGATCTCAGATAATCTAAAAATAAGGACTTTCCAGCCATAGTCTTTTAAGGACCTAAAAACGCTTTCCGTTTCAATGAGGATTTTTCCTTGATCAGTATCATTATTTAAAGGTGAAATTTCATCGACCCAATGACCATTGTGCTCTCCATACACAAAAGTAGAGCTGGTGTAGATTAAAGTTTTAGGGGTAGTATTTTTCGCGCATTTCTTTATAGTTCGTGAGGTTTTTAGGTAAGCATTTTCATAATCGGAAGGATTATCAGCAGCTATTGTTACAATGATA
Organism: Chlamydiae bacterium CG10_big_fil_rev_8_21_14_0_10_35_9; assembly: GCA_002773835.1. Classification (GTDB taxonomy): domain Bacteria; phylum Chlamydiota; class Chlamydiia; order Chlamydiales; family SM23-39; genus 21-14-0-10-35-9. Next base: position 34,288 of record PFAC01000006.1, read on the forward strand.
ATGTCATTGTTGTTAATCAAGTCACATATAGCTTTTTCATCGTTTGAGTGTAATAACTGAATATTCTGAAATTGCTTTTTCAGCTTTTTAGCCTTGTCAGGGGAACGGGTAGTTCCCGTAACATAATATCCTTGCTGTTTAAAATTCTCTGCGACAAAAGAACCGAGATATCCACAGCCTAAAATAGCAACTTTTAGCATGAAAGCACCCCTAGTTTTTGAAAGCTTTCTTTTAATGAACTATTTTCTCGCTTTTCGAAAACGCCGTTTTTATTGAGCCACTCAATATAATCTTTAGGAATATCTTTTAAGGGCTTGCCTTGGTATTTCCCAAAAGGCATCTTGTCTTGCGTAGCTTCTTGCAAAAGCTTATAGACTTGCTCTATGGAAAGATCATCAGTCATTCTAGAAAAAACCCTATGCAAGACCATTACGTCGTCAAGGGCTCTGTGAGCTTGGTTGGCTTCTATTTCATATGCTTCCCTTAAAAATTGAAGTGCGTGTCTGGGAAGATCTGGTCTATATCTTCTTGCCCATTTAAGTGAGTCTACAAACTTCCAGTCGGGAAAGGAAGTATTATGCCTTTCAAATTCAGTTTTTAAAAAATGTATGTCAAAAGCATCATTGTTATGTGCTATTAAAATAACATCTCCATCTAAAAATTCTAAAAGCTCAGGAATGATTTGGTCAAATGTAGGAGCATCTTTAACCATTTCATCTGTAATATTGTGAATGGCTGTTGATTCTTCGGGGATAGGTCTTTTAGGGTTTATTAATGTCTGATAACTTTTATCTAAGGTGGCATCATAAGCTGCAAACTCAATGATATGGTCTTTTTCAAACTTTACCCCAGTAGTCTCTGTATCGTAGTAGACTGCTCTATATGCCATTGTTGAAATCCTTTTTTTTGGGAACAATCAAAAATTATTTGGGAATTTTTAGCAATTTCTTTTACTTCAAAAATATGGTAATACAATGTAAGATATCTGTAATATTATTTATTTCTAAGGACAATGAGAAAAGTTTTAAAACTTTGTTTTTTCATAAACTTGACTATATTGCCAGGTTGTTTCCAAGTGTACAATGATGATGAAGATCTTAGAACTGTACCAACAACAAACAATCCTAATATAGTCCCTAATCATTCTACTGCTTTTATGCCCAATACATATTAAAAGCAAGATGATTGATTTTTTAATTGATAGTCGGTAGAATCAAGCTTGGGGCTGTCTGAATATACATAGGTTAAATATGACTGATACAGAATATCATTTTTACTCCAGCGATCCTAAAAAAGTTATAAAGGAATTAGGCGCTGATATTTTAAGAGAAGATTTAAACAAAATGCTCTTAATCAGAAACTTTGAAGCTAGAGCAGAGTCTGCATACCAACAGGGGAAAATAGGCGGGTTTTTTCATTCTTACAGTGGTCAGGAAGCTATTCAGACTGCCTGCATAAGAGCTATGGGAGTAAAAAACTGGTATATTGCTACTTATCGCTGCCATGCTCTTGCTCTTCTCTTAGGGGCGGGTGCTGATGAGATAATGGCAGAGTTCTATGGGAAAGTTACGGGTAACGCTATGGGTAGAGGGGGGTCAATGCACCTCTATACTGATCGGTTACTTGGTGGCTTTGCTATTGTAGGTGGACACACGCCTATAGCTACTGGTGCTGCGTTTTCATTAGAATACCTTGGGAAAAAGGATGAGGTTGCTCTTTGCTTTTTAGGAGAAGGAGCTGTGGCTCAAGGTGCTTTTCATGAATCACTAAACATGGCATCTCTTTGGAATTTACCGTGTATTTATGTTATTGAAAACAATCAATGGGGTATGGGAACTGCTGTAAGTAGGGCTATTTGTATACAACCTATAGCTGAAAAAATGGCATCTTCCTACAACATGAAATCATACACATTAGATGGTATGGATTATACAAATACCTATGCAGCCTTTAAGCATATTCATGAAGAGACCTTGCAAACTCGAAGACCCGTGTTGGTAGAAGCTGTCACACAAAGATTCAAAGGTCATTCTATTTCTGATCCTGGATTTTACAGAACAAAAGAAGAGCTTGAAAAAGCTAAGCAAAGGGATCCAATTGTTTTGTTAAAAAACTATCTTATTGAAAGCAATATGCTTACAGAAGATGAGTTTAAGGAAATGAATAAACAAAATATTGAGATAGTAAAAAAATCGATGGAATATGCAGAGAAAAGCCCTGCTCCCGACCCACTAACCTTAGAAGAGGGAGTTTTTGCCCCCGAAGATGAAAATATTATGGGGTACTGATATGAAAGAAATTGAAATGAGAGAAGCCCTTCGCCAAGCTATAGACGAAGAAATGCAAAGAGATGCAACTGTTTTTATTATGGGGGAAGAGGTAGCAGAATATAATGGTGCTTATAAAGTAACCAAAGGAATGCTTGACAAATGGGGAGCTAAACGAGTTATAGATACCCCCATTGCGGAAAATGGCTTTGCAGGAATAGCAATTGGAGCTGCCATGACGGGCTTAAGGCCTATTGTTGAATTTATGAGCTGGAACTTTTCTTTTGTCGCAGCGGATCAGATTATTTCTAATGCTTGCAAAATCCACTATATGTCTGGTGGAAGATTTAAAGTCCCTATTGTGTTTAGAGGACCTAATGGAGCCGCAGCTCAGGTCTCTTGTCAGCATTCTCACTGCGTAGAGGCAATTTATGGAAATCTTCCAGGCTTGATCATAATATCTCCTAGCAATCCTTATGATGCTAAAGGTCTATTAAAATCTGCCATACGTTCAAATAATCCTGTTTTATTTTTAGAAAATGAACTGGACTATGGAGACAAGATGGAAATTCCTGAAAAAGAGTATCTTGTCCCTATAGGGAAAGCTAAAGTTATCAGGGAAGGTAAACATGTAACTTTAGTTTCTTATAGTAGGATGCTGAAGAAATGTATGGCTGCAGCTGAAGAGTTGAAGAAGAAAGGAATTGAAGTTGAAGTTATCGATATAAGAACTATTAAACCTCTTGATATTGCAACCATTTGCCAATCTGTGAAAAAAACTAATCATTGTCTCGTTGTGGAAGAAGGGCATATTTTTTCGGGCATCGCCGCGGAAATTGGATTTCAAATAATAGAACATTGTTTTGATTATTTAGATGCTCCCTTGGTAAGATTATGCCAAAAAGAAACTCCACTTCCTTATGCGAAGAATATGGAAGCTGAGACAACTCCCACAAAAGAAAGAATTGTAGAAGCATTAACAAAGCTAGTAGGATAAAGTCATGCCATTTACAGTAACAATGCCCAAATTATCACCTACCATGGAAGAAGGTACCATAGCTAAATGGCATGCCAAAGAAGGAGATAAGGTAGAAGCAGGAAGTCTTCTTATAGAAGTTACTACAGATAAAGCTACAGTTGAACATAACGCTTTAGATGAAGGTTATTTAAGGAAGATTATAGTTGCTGAAGGAGACACAGCGAAAGTCAATCAGCCTATTGCTATTTTTACAGAAACGGCAGACGAGAGCATTGAGGATGTAAAGTTAGAGCCTGAAGAGAAAAAAGAAGAAAAGCCCGATGAAGAAGAGAAAGGCGCTGAAGAGATAAGAGAACAAAAGCCTAAGGAAAAAGAACCTACTAAGCCAGCTATGGCACAACCTTCATTTATTCCGTATCCTCCTGTCGAAAATTACGAGTTTAAACTTCCAAGCGACTTTACTCCAAAAGCTAAAGCAACTCCTTTAGCCAAAAAGATTGCTAGAGAAAAGGGTCTAGATTTATCAAGCGTTAAAGGAAGTGGTCCTAATGAGCGGATAACCAGCAAAGACTTGGATTTAGCTCAACCGCAAAAAAATGCTGGATTCTTACCTAGAAAAAAGCCTTCTATTGCTCCAGGCAGCTATACTGAAGAGCCTTTAACCCCTATGAGAAAAGCAATTGGCACAAGGTTGCAGCAGTCTAAAACTTTTATTCCTCATTTTTATGTAGGGCAAGAAGTTAATGTTGATGCTTTAATTAATCTTAGAGAACAGCTAAAAAATTTAGATATAAAAGTTACTTTTAATGATTTTGTGATCAAAGCTGTAGCTTTAGCTCTTAAAGAACATCCACATGTAAATACTGGCTTTAATTCTGAAACCCAGTCAATTATCCATTTTGAAACTATTGACATTTCCGTTGCTGTCACCATTGAAGGAGGGCTTATCACTCCAATTATAAGACATGCTGACTACAAGAACTTAGGGGAAATCTCACAAGAAGTTAAAAGTCTTGCTAAAAAGGCTAAAGACAATAAGCTACAGCCACATGAGTTTCAAGGTGGCTCATTTACTATATCTAACTTAGGTATGTTTGGAGTCTCAGACTTTGTAGCTGTGATCAATCCGCCTCAGGCAGCAATTCTAGCAATTGGCGGCATTGAGAAAAAACCAGTAGTCAAAGAAAATCAAATTGTTATTTCAAATACTATGTTCATTACTTTATCTGTAGATCATAGGGTTGTAGATGGGGCGGATGCTGCTCAGTTTATTAAAACAGTGCAAAAATATTTAGAAAATCCAGCAGGTCTAATCTTATAGCCACTTCTTTCTAATGAAGACAAGTACTGAAATTAAAGAAAGAATAATAACAAAGTTTATAATGATCAAAAAGGCGAAAGGATCCTTTTCTAAGGGGAGTTCTACGTTCATCCCATAAACAGATGATATGATAGTTGGGATGGTAAATATAATCGTTATTGCTGTTAGTCGTTTAATTGTCTTGTTTACATCATTCGTAAAAAGAATTTGGTAAGAGTCCCTTAAAGATCGAATGCTCTTTACATTCACCCTACATAGATCCTCAGACTGTTTTATTGCGATAGAAAGGTCTTGTAAAAGGTCATAGTCTTTTTCATATAATTTCACAAATCTTCCACTAGAAATCGCTTCTAGCAAGTTTCTCATTGGAACCAAAGAGGTAAGAAATTGATTCAAAATTTCCTCATTCTTTGTCAAAATCACGATGGCGTCACTATCGATATTTACCATTTCTTTTTCTTGCTCTATAACAGCATATCTAACTTTTTTTATATTGGAAGTGTAGTCCTGTGTGATCTTCAGTAAAATGCTGAACAGAAGTTTAGATTTTTGCGTAGTTGCAATAGGCATATTAGAAGACAAAATATTGTTAATGACTTCTGATTTGTGCGGGCAAATTGTAACGACAAAAGCACTTGTTAAAATTATTGTTAAGGTTGAGGTATATAACCCTTGCTCTAACTCGGAAGGGTGGCGCGTATAAATTAAGATATTTTCCTGGTCTTGCTCTATCCTTGGGATCTCATAAATATCAAGGCTGTCTCTTAAATCTTCATAATCTAGGTTAATGAACTTTTTAATCTGGTTCAAATCTTCTTTTGTGGCATCACTAATGTGAATCCAGCTTCCAGGTTTAAACTCTTTAATGCTTTTAAAAGATGAGTCGCGAATTGATTTAAAGAATACTTCAATCATAGACTAAAATGCCTTGTCAATAATTTTTATAAATACTTTTAAAATTGTAGGATGTAAAGGGTTTTTTATGAGTTGGGTGGAGTAAAAATGTCTAATTGCTTTTCTATTACTTTAATCTTTTCTTCTAAGTATTTAATGTGTTGTACATATTTTTCTAATTTTCTGATATGAACTTGCTGTCGGTTATATTCATGAATGTCAATAGCAGGGCTTCCTCTATATTTACCCGGTTTTTTTAGGGATTTACTTACACCACCTCGGGTAGCTATCATAACCATATCAGTTATCTCAACGTGTCCTAAAATGCCTACTTGGCCTCCTAGCATAACATGCTTTCCAGTTTTTGCAGAACCTGCAACTCCTGATTGCGCTGAAATAATATTAGACTCTCCAATTTCAGAGTTGTGAGCTATTTGGACTAAATTATCAATTTTAGTTCCTTTTCTAATAATAGTTGCTTTAAACCTAGCCCTATCAACTGTTGAGTTTGCTCCAATTTCTACGTCATCTTCAATGATGACAATTCCTAATTGTTCTAACTTTATGTGATTGCCGGACTTATCAGGTATATAACCAAAGCCACAAGAGCCAATAATGGCTCCAGGCTGTAAAATAACATTATTACCGATCTTGCAAGCTTCTCTAATAACACTATTAGCATAAAAGCAACAGTTGCTTCCGACAGTTGTACTACATCCAATATAACAGCCGGCACCGACTACAGTGTTGTCACCCAATATTACATCTTGGTCTATCACTGCATGGGGTGCAATAGTTACATTATTTCCGATTTTAGCAGTAGGGTGTATTACAGCCGAAGGGTGAATATCCCGAAACCCCAGCTTTTCTTTCTTTAATAAAAGAATTTCAGCAATTTTTTGAAAAGTTGCTGATGGATCGTCGGAAATTAAAAAGTTTTTTCCTTCAACAGCTATTGCTTTTGCATTGATGCAAATCACTCCCGCTTTTGATTGCTTCATAGCTTCTTCATATCTAGGATTTGCAAGAAAAGAAGCTTCTGAAGAGCTAGCAGAATCTAAAGTGTTAACGCCAATAATAATATGGTCTTTGTTTCCTAAATAACTAGAATTAGTAAGCTTTGCAAGCTCTTCGATAGTAAAGTTTGTCATACACTATTTTTGATTAGATAAAGATGGAGTCTCGCTGTTTTCCGAAAGTTTTCTTTGTTTTTGATCATTTGCGAAATCGTTGTCCATCTCTTTAATAACTAAATCAGTTACTTCTAAATCAGGATTAAAATAAAAACAAGCCTCTTTATTCATGACAAAAGCTAAATTTTTTCTTTTAGCTAACCTTTCAGCAGCTCGTGCAATATTTTGATTCATTTTCTGCATTAATTGATAGTTAGCTTGATTTAAAACTTGGTAAAATTGATTTTGATATCTTGCATAATCTTCTTGTAAAGCTTGGAATTTAGAACGTAATTCCTCTTCAGCTTTAGGCGATAGACTATCCATGTAGTCATTGTCTTCAAATTTTCCAGTTATATCCTTCAATTCTTTTTCAGTCTCTTCCATCATAGAAGTCATTTGCTTTCTAATGTACTCAAGATTTTGCTGCTCTTGCTTGCCATACTCTGAGTCTGTAATGCATGATGCGAAGTTTACAACAGCGACTTGCTTAGATGTTTCACCAGAAAATAAAGTACTTGTCAGTCCAATTGATGATACAAGTAAAAATAAAATTTTTTTTGTTTTCATTGATAGCTCCTTTTTAAAATTGTCCACCCATCGAGAAAAAGAACTTTCTTTTATCGCTTGATCTCTCAGGATTAATTGGAAATCCCCACCCAAACATAATTGGGGTGCGATTCATTAGTTCTAACCTCACGCCAACACCATATGCCGCTCTCAGCTTAGCTACAGAAAATCGATCAAAAGATATCGAACCTGCATCAATGAAAGCAAATGCGTCCATAATTTTAAAGACTTCTTGGCAATATTCTGCAGAAAGTAAAGCAGAAGTGATACCACCGAGGGGTTCATTGCTAGCAGCCTGAGGTCCTAAAATATATGGTTTATAACCTCTTACAGAGTACTCACCACCTAGGAAAAATCTCTCACTAAGTGATAATCTATATTTACTTTGGCTTCCATAAGGATCAATAAACTTGAGGTCTCCTCTGAATTTTAAAGTACCCTTAGACCATAAATACTGATAATATGTGTTGATAAATGATATTTTGTAAAATCTGAAATCACCACCTAAACCAGCCACTTCCAGTTCCAAGTTTGATCTTAGACCTTTTTTTGGTTTGTAAATGCTATTGGTAGAGTCGTAAGATAGATATGTCGAGGCAGCTGAGATTATGCCATCATTTTTACCAAATAAATCTTTGTCTGGACGGCTATCTTTGTCTACCACGTCAGCTTCCGCATTTCTAAATCGATATTTAAAACCTACTGATAGGTAATTTGTCAGAGGATATGAAGTAAAGACAGAGAATCCGATTGTATCAATATCATAATCTTTAGATTGCAATTGGCTAGATGTTTTAGATAGCTCAAAGCCTAGTCTCCAAAGACTGTCTCTTACATAAGGTGTCATCCATGAAATGACGTAGTTATTTTGCCTTTTACCTGGGTTGACTCGAATATGCGCATATTCTCCTCCACCTCTTAAAGCTGAAGGTCCTTGGGTAAATAAATGAGCAAACCCAGCAATGTTAAAATTTCTTTCAGTGAGCTCAAGTCCACCGTTGATATTGTCAGTAGAGCTGAATCCCAAAAATAGACTGACGTTGCCAGTAGCTGTTTCTTCCACTTCGATGTAAACATCTTTATAGTTGGGTCCTAAACTCAAGTCATCAGTAGAATTCACTGCATATACGTTTACATTTTTAAAATAACCGATTCCTTGTAGTCGCATCTCAGTTGCTTTAAGTTTTCTAGAGTCAAAAAGTTCTCCAGGTACTAAAAGCGATTCTCGTAATATAACATTGTCATTTGTTTGGGTATTTCCGAAGATTCTAATAAGACCAATTTTATATTGCTTACCTTCTTCAATCTTAAAGGATACATCGTAATAAGGCTCTTGTTCAGAAAGATGGGTATCAAAATAGACGTTTGTTTCAATATATCCTTTTTGACCGTATAAATCCTTAATAGACTGAGCTGTTTCCCTTAATTGTTCAGGTGAAAAATTACTGTCACTGCTAATTAAAATTCTTTTCTGAATTTCTTCATTAGTAAAAATGGTGTTACCCTCAAAGGTTATATCGCCAAACTTATAAAGCTCACCTTTTTCAGCAACAATTTCTATAGTAACTTTTCCGGAAGGATCATCAATGATTTGAATATCAACTTGAGCATCTGCATAACCCTTATTATGCAAGTAGTTTAAAATGCTCATTTTATCTTGGTCTAATACTTCCTCGCGGTAGGTTCCAGTTCCAGTTAGCCAACTACTCAAAAAATTGAATTTTTTAGTGTAAATTTGCTCTCGAATTTCGCTTTTCTCTTTGCTGGAAAACCCTTTCAGGGAAACATTTTTAATTTTCCCAGATCTTCCTTCGTCTATTGTAATATTAATATCAATTTGATTTGTGTTTGCAATTGGTTCGATAGTATAGCTTAATTGGGATTCGAAGTACCCTTTTTTGATATAGTACTCTTTAACTTTGTTGAATTTTTTATTAAATTCTTCTCTGTTGAAAACAGAAAGGGGTTTGGTGTCTAGTTCCTTCTGTAGTTTTTTTGTTTTGATTTGCTCATTGCCCTGCCATTGAATGCTATGAATAATTGGTCTTGGCCATAGAAGCAGCTTTATGTAGATCTGGTCGTTGTCTACCTTAATATAAGGTTCAATACGATCATATTCGTCCGACAACATTTTTAGATCTTGGTCGAAGTTTAATTGCGAGAATGGCTCATTCTTTCTAGTTTTAAGGCGAGTGAGAATAGTGCGAGTATCATAGATCGCATCAGGATCAGAGTACTCAACTGTTACATCAATATTCGCTACATTTTTTCCTTCAAATGTTTCTATGGCAAAGAGTCCGCTTGATGCTAGGACAATCAGTAATAGGAGTATTTTATGTCTTATGTGCATAGATTAAAAATTATGTGCTTTGGAGTTTATTAAGATAACAGTTCCTATTTAACAAGGTTATGGTAAGGATCGGATTATATGTGAAGAGAAAAAATAAATGCAACAAAGCTAAAAACTTTGTCTTCCTATTAGCGCTTGGGTTAGGGTTCCTTCATCAATAAACTCAAGACTACTTCCAATTGGAACTCCAAAGGCTAGCCTAGAAATTTTTATTTCTAAATCTTTAAGTTGTTCTTTTAAAAATAGTGAGGTAGCGTCACCGCTTAAGGTTGCATCTAATGCGAGAAGCACTTCTTTTGTTTTAGAGTTCAAGATGAGCTGTCTTAAGTTGTTGATTTCGTTTGGATCTGGATATTTATCTTCGATAGGAGATAAAGTTTGTGCAAATACGTAGTAAAGTCCTTTGTAGCTATTAGTTTGTTCTATGGCAAAAACATCTTTTGGGGTTGATATAACGCACAAAACGGATGGATCTCTCGTCGGATTTTTGCAAAAAAAACATTTGTCGCTATCTATTAAACATCGGCATGAGGGGCAATTTTTGATATTTTGTAAATTTTTTAATTGATCGGAAAATTGACTCAGTTCGTTGCTTTTCCACTGAAGTAGGTGAAAGGCAAATCTCTCAGCACTTTTAGATCCAATGCCGGGTAATTTTTTAAAGTGATGTATAATTTTTTGAATATCTACCGGAAGCTTCAATTTTCCCTCGCTTAATGTTAACTAAAAGTTTTATTGCTATATGAAAATCACTTTTAATTAACTCACATTTAAGATAAAATAGCTAGCGCACGATAATTAATCGTAAAATATAAGGAAATACATTTGAAAGCAAAAATTATTGGAACGGGATCTTATTTGCCAAAAAAAATTTTGAGCAATCTGGATCTTGAAAGGATGGTAGAAACGTCTGACGAGTGGATTGTCTCAAGAACTGGCATGAAGGAAAGAAGGATAGCTGATGACAACGAATATCCCTCTACTATGGGTGTGGAAGCTTGTAAATTAGCTATGATGGATGCAAAAGTCACTCCTGAAGAAATTGATTTCATTATTGTTGCTACTTTAACTCCCGATTACATTTTTCCAAGCACAGCCTGCTTGATTCAAGAATCTCTCGGTTTAAAGAGTGCAGCAGCCATTGATATTCAGGCTGCATGCACAGGTTACTTATATGCACTTTCCATAGCCAAATCTTTTATTGAATCAGGTGTTTATAATAATATTTTAATTGTAGCCTCAGAAAAACTATCTTCTATAGTTGATTATGAAGACCGCTCAACCTGCGTTCTTTTTGGCGACGGCGCTTCAGCTGCAGTGGTTAGTAAAAATGGACCTGGCCTTTCCGTAGAAAGCGTTTGCCTAGGAGCAGATGGAGAGCAAGCTGAATTATTGATGCTACCTGGCGGAGGGAGTAGGAATCCTGCAACGCAAAAGACTGTTAATGAAAAGCTTCATTATATAAAAATGGCTGGAAATGAAGTCTTTAAGCATGCTGTAAGGCGCATGGAAGCTGCGTCAAAACAATGTCTAGATCAAGTGCAAATAAAAGAAGAAGAAGTCAGTTGGTTAGTTCCTCATCAGGCAAATAAAAGAATTATAGAAGCTATAGCGAAAAGATTCACTCACTTGCCTAGCGACAAAATATTTATAACAGTGGATCGTTATGGAAATACTTCGGCTTCATCTATTGGAATTGCTTTGGATGAGCTTATGAAAACAAATACTGTAAAAGAAGGGGAGAACCTCTTACTTACCGCTTTTGGTTCGGGGTTTACTTGGGGGGCTTCTCTTTTAAAGTTTACAAGGAATGCATAACATGAAAAAATTTGCTTTTTTATTTCCAGGTCAAGGAGCACAATACAGCTCAATGGGAAAGGATTTTTTTGATACCTTTGCTATTGCCAGACATACTTTCGAAGAAGCTGAAGATATCCTTGCTTTTAAAATATCAGATATAATTTTTAATGGTAGTGAAGAAGAGCTAAAACAAACCAAACATAGTCAGCTGGCTATCTTTGTTAATAGTGTTGCGATTCTTAAAACTATAAATCAGCAACTTCCTGAGTTGGTACCATATGCATGTGCAGGTCTTAGCCTTGGTGAGTACACAGCTTTATATGCCTCTCAAAAAATTGACTTTGCTTCAGCTTTAAGACTTGTTAGAGATCGTGCATATTTTATGAATGATGCATGTGAAAAGTCTTCAGGAAAAATGGCGGCAGTAATGGGAATAACAGCAAAGGAATTAGAGGAGCTGCTTTCTCCTTTAGCAAATAGCCATCAAGTATGGGTTGCTAATTATAATTGCCCAGGACAAACAGTTATTTCTGGTACGCAAAGCGGTGTTGAATATGCTACTGAATTTTTAAAGAAGAATGGAGCTAAAAGAGTCATACCATTGCAGGTTCATGGAGCTTTTCATAGCGGCTTAATGATGCCAGCTCAGGAGAAACTAGCTCCTAAAATCAATAAGGTTTCTTTAGAAGAAAGCTCTATTAAAATTGTAATGAATACGCCAGGGGACTTTGTTGAATCTCAAGATGAAATTAAAAACTACTTAATAAAACAAGTTACTTCTTCAGTTCGATGGGAGCAATCTGTTAATGCTATGGAATTACACGGCATTGACTCTTACATAGAAATAGGGTGTGGCAAAACTCTTGCAAACATGAATAAAAAAATTGGCACTAAAGCACCTACAAAATCTATTGATAAAGTCATTGATTTAGATGTTTTAATCAATGATTTAGAAGAAGTTGGATGTTCAATTTAAGAGGAAAGTACATGTTAAAAGGTAAGAAAGCCGTCATAACGGGCGGAACTTCAGGTATTGGAAAAGAAATAGCAAATGTATTTGCAGCGCAAGGTGCTGATGTAATTGTATTTGGAACGAATGCTCAAAGAGCACAGCAAATAGTGCAAGAACTGAAACAGTTATATCCTTCTCAGGAATTTTCTTATGAGCTTTTGGATGTTTCTAAAATTAATGAAGTAGAGAAAGCTTTAAATGATGTACTGGAAAAGTGGAACTCTATAGATGTCTTAGTAAATAACGCCGGTATTACTAAAGACAACTTATTAATTAGAATGAAAGAAGATGAATGGGACCAAGTTATCAGTGTAAATTTAAAATCCGTTTATAATACTTGCCGAGTCCTAGCCCGCTCTATGATGAAGGCTAAAGCCGGGACAATTATAAATATTACTTCTGTAATAGGCTTGACAGGAAATGCAGGACAGGTTAATTATGCTGCTTCCAAGTCAGGTATGATCGGCTTTACTAAATCTTTAGCAAAAGAGCTTGCCAGTAGAGGTGTTCGCGTAAATTGCATTGCACCGGGCTATATTGATACCCCAATGACAACTGGACTACCTGAGAAAGTTAAAGAGAGCATTTTAAGTTCTATTCCTATGAATAGAATGGGTGAACCAAAAGAAATTGCTAATGCAGCTTTATTTTTGGCCAGTGATTTATCAAAGTATATAACTGGTCAAGTTCTCACCGTTGACGGTGGAATGGTAATGTAAAAAATATTTTAAACCCTAACCAAGGAAAGTACATGTCGGTAGATCAAGAAGTAGTTGATATTATCGTAGAACAACTTGGTGTCGATGCTGAAGAAGTAACAGCGGAAAAGTCTTTTGTAGAAGATCTTAATGCTGATTCTTTAGATCTTACTGAACTCATTATGACTTTTGAAGAAAGGTTTGGATTTGAGATTTCAGAAGAAGATGCCGAGAAACTGAAAACTGTTGGTGATGTTGTTCAATACATCGAAGCTAGAAAAGCAGCCAATGCCTAAAAATTAACTGCTTATCCTATTAAAGGATAAGCAGTTGATCCATAATCATATCAATACAGGAATTACTTACTTCTTTAAATATAGGATCAGCATATTGATCAGGCAAGTAAGGTGTATCTGTATTGTCAATAATCATAGCTAAAAACTTTTTAGCCGTATCTTTCTTTTCAACAAGACTTAAGCTATCAAACTGATTGGCAAATAAAATAGATACTCTCGTAACTGTTACTAAATCTTTCCAGTGAAAACCATTCTCAAAGGTTTCATATACTTCGCTTGCGTACTCTTCAAAAATCTCATCAGAAGGCTCGTTTTTTTGTTTTACGGAAGGTAGAAAGTCTTCAAGTGATTCCGGCACAATTAAGTCTACAAAGGGAATTGCCATTTTTTTGAAAAGCGGATCAGAAAAACTGTCGGGGAGATATGGGGTATCAGTTTTATCTATTACTTCATATAAAATGTGGACAACTGAGTCTCTTTTCTCTTCTAAACCTAAGTTAGTAAAATCTTCTAAGTAATGAAGAGACAGCTTCATAACTACAGGTAAGTCTCTCCATTGCAGTCCATCACTAAAAATAGATAGAATTTTATCAACATATTGGCTGAGATCACGGTCACTTGGTCTAATAGTTGCGTGATATCGATGAGATGCTGGGTTGATATAATGCACTTCTTGACATGCTTCTTGAGCAAAACCATCGTAGTCTAATGCCATACTTACCTCATAATTTTTTTAAGTAAAGAAAGACGTTAATATTTTCTTTAATTATTATAAAGAAATTATAAACAGTAAGGGGTTGGATTTTTTAGCAAAAAAGATATTCTTAAAAATTTCCTTTATAAGGAAGCCTTGAAAAAGTGGTGAAAAATATATTTAATAGGTTATGTTTTTTTTATTAATTTATTGAAATTATAATTTATGGATTTAACCCAGTATGAAATTGGTTTTGTTGGATTTGGTCATTTAGGATCAACATTATTTGATCGATTTATAGCAACACAGCTAATTAGAAAAGAGCAATGCAGATTTGTTCGTCAAAATATAAAAAAACAGCATGAAACAAGTACTAAGTTGTCGATCTTACCATCTACAGTTCATAAAATTTTTCAAAGATCGGATATTATCTTACTTTGCGTCCCACCTCAAAATATTGCAGATGTCATGCAAGATGCGCATGGATGTGCTCTTGAAAATAAGCTTATTATTTCTACTTTAGCGGGTGTGAAATTACAATATTTTGAAAAAAGTCTATTAGGTAAAACCCAGCTAATGAGAGTCATGCCAAATGTCCCTTCTTTAATAGGCGAGGGGATTACAGCTGTAAGTTATAATGATCACATAACTTCTGATAATAAGGCTTTAGGGGTGCTGTTAATGACAGCGCTTGGTATTGTCATTGAGATTGAAGAAAAGTACATGGATGCTGCCTGCGGTATATGTGGAAGTGGTCCTGCTTTTGTGTTTAAGCTTATTCAAGCAACAATTGAAAAGGCACAAGAAGAAGGGATGCCTCAAGATATTGCTCTTAAGATGGCTTCTCAAATGTTTGCCGGAGCTGGGAAATTGGCTCTAAAAGAAAAAAGTTTAGATACCCTCCTTTCTTCTATTCAATCTCCAAAAGGTACGACTCAGGCTGGAGTAAAAAAATTTGAGGCTTTGGATGTTTCTACGAGTTTTAAAAAAGTTCTTTCCGCATCTATTGATAGATCTAAGGAGATATCTGCTGCTGTCAAGTAGCTCCTTCTTGAGAAAAACCTGTAAATAGTAGTAAAAATGATGGGTTAATGTGAAACAATTGAGGCTAAATGGAAAAAAGAAAAGTTGTGATTATTGGTTCAGGGCCCGCAGGTTATACGGCAGCAATTTATGCAGCTAGAGCAAACTTAAGCCCCTTGTTATATGAAGGATTTATGTCAGGCCCTGCAGGAGGGCAATTAATGACTACTACAGAAGTAGAAAATTACCCGGGCTTTCCAGAAGGGATTTTAGGGCCAAATATGATGGAAAACTTCAAGAAGCAAGCTATGAGGTTTAAAACAGATATACTTACTGAAGATGTCAAGTCTGTTGACTTGTCTTCTTATCCTTTTACTGTAGTAGGTTCAAAAACATCTGTAAAAGCAAACTCTTTAATTATTTCTACTGGAGCTACAGCTAAACGATTAGATATCCCCGGAGCAAGAGACGGAGAGTTTTGGCAAAAAGGGGTAACTGCATGTGCTATCTGCGATGGGGCCGCTCCGATTTTTAGAGATAAACATTTATTTGTAATAGGAGGAGGAGATAGCGCCGTTGAAGAAGCGGTCTTTTTAACAAAGTATGCAAGTAAAGTATTTTTGGTGCATAGAAGAGATGAGCTTCGTGCTTCTAAAATCATGGCACAAAGGGCTATGAATCATCCTAAGGTAGAGGTTCTATGGAATAAAAGAGTCGTTGAAGTTTTTGGAGACAATATTGTAAGAGGAGTAGTATTGCAAGATACCGTAACAAATAAAGAGCAAAAGTACGAAGCCGGAGGCCTTTTTTTTGCTATCGGACATTTACCAAATACAGATTTTTTAAAAGGACAGCTTGCAACAGATGAAAAAGGCTATTTAAAAGTAGACAAAGGATCTTCTCGGACAAATATAGAAGGAGTATTTGCAGCAGGTGATGTACAAGATTCCATTTACAGACAAGCAGTAACAGCTGCTGGGTCGGGATGTATGGCTGCATTAGATGCAGAAAGATGGCTCTCAGAAAAGGGATATATCGATTAATGTTTTTTAGAGGATCAATTTTTTTTCTTCTATTAATCCATTTATCTTTATCAGGCTTAGAAAAGCAGCCTTGGTTTGGAGATGTTTTTGAGTTCCATTTCTTGTCTGGTTATACATACTCTAGATTTAGAAAAGTTGAGGGGGCTATAGATCAATTGACGAGAGCTTCCAATGATCATTTACTTTTTGCAGATCTCGAATTGTCGCCCTCTCCTCATTTGAGCATTGATAGTGAAATTGAGTTTACGGACACTCCTCGTCAGTCATTTAGTTTTAGATCCTATGCGCTGCAGGGGAGGTATCTATGGCTTGATGATATAGTTGGGGACCCTATTACTTTAGCTACAGGTTTAAATGGCAGGTTTACCTCTTCTAGATCCTTAAAAGATGTAAGCTCTCCATACCATGGGAACGTCGATTTTGAAGCTAATGTAGCAATAGGAAAAGAGTTTGATCAAGGAGGCTATTGGCGTTTTAGAATCTGGGGAATGGGAGTGATAGGGCTGGCCAACAAAGGCTCCCCATGGTTTGAAGGATTATTGGCTATTGAGGGAAATTATGACGACGACCATAAGTGGGGGCTTTTCTTGGATGGAGGACACGGTTATGGGAGAAAAACTCAAATAGATATTTCTAATTTTTATGGCTATGGTCAAGTTAGATATAAATATATTGATATTACCGGAAGATATGGCGTCCGTTTAGGAGTTTGGGGCACTTTACGCTTTGAATATACGAGAAGGCTTCTAGCAAAGCTTTATCCTGAAAAAGTAAACTTTTTCACAATTAGTTATTTATTACCTTTTTCTTTTTAAGAAACTCTTAGTGCAAAAGCTACTGCATATTTTTCACAATGGCTGATGGTAATAAGGACATTTACATTTTTCATTTCAGCTAATATTTTTTCCTGAAAAAATACCTCAGGTTTGCCACTTGAAGTGTTTAATATTTTAAAGTCATTCCATTGTAACTTTTTACCAAAACCCGTTCCAAGCGCTTTTGCAACAGCCTCTTTAGCTGCAAACCTTCCTGCAACACGAATTTCAGGATGTTTGTGTTCAAAGCAATACTTTATTTCATCAGGCGAGAAAAGACGAGTTAAGAAATGATCTCCATGTTTATCGATACTTTTCTTTATTCTATCAACTTCAATGATATCACTTCCAATGCCTAATATGTTGTTCATGTAGTTCTTTGTTCTAAAGATATTGATTCATTAGAATAGGAGTTTTCTTGATTATTTTCTATGGTATTGCAGAAAATCATTCTTCCAGAGGAAGTATGTTTTACTGACAATACAGTAACATAAATTGATTGACCTATAAAATCGCCGCCACCATTCACTACAACCATTGTGCCATCATCAAGATATCCAACACCTTGTCTGCTTTCTTTTCCATATCTTTGAATTTTAATTAATAGTCTTTCACCTGTTTGCATTAAAGGTTTAAGCGCATTGGAAAGAGAGTGTATATTAATGATTTTTATTCCTTCTATTTCAGAGCTTTGAATCCTACTCATATCAGCAGTTAAAATATTAGCATCAATAAGTCTAGCAGAACGGATCATCTTTTCACTTACATCTTCAATATCTGAAAATTCCGAATCAGTAAGTCGAATATTTAAATGAGGAGAAGACTCTAATTTTTTATAGACATCCAAAGAACGCTTGGCTTTTGTATTTAACGGTTCGTCAGATGACTCCATTTTTGCTTTGATGTCATTTAAAACAAATCGGGGAATTACAAGGTGGCCATCTACAAGGCCGGTAGCTGCTAAATCAATAATTCTAGGGTCTGATAAAACAGAAGCATCTAATAAAAGATCTCTTTTTTTATCTGCTTTTTGAAGGAAGCGTACAAATGGGATGCTGAAACTTATCTCATTTGCATTTTTTATAGTGAAAATTACTCCAAAGTAAATAGAGATTAACATTAAAGAAGAATTAATTAAATGAAGGAGAAAGGCAGGTTCCTCGTATGGTGCTAAAAAATTAACAGTGTTCACAAGGGTTTTGCCAAGTAAGAATCCTACAAAAGCACCTAGTATCGTTGCATTAAAAGAATGCAAATTAGTAGTTTTTAAAGTCTTTTCAAAAAAATAACTCAGAGCAACCAGAGCAGTACCTGTGACCAATGAAATAAAAAGACTATTGCTCAAAGAATTTTTTGTAAAATCCGTGGAAATTAATAATGGAATACTAAAAAATAAAAAAATTAAGGTCAATTTAGCGCTTTTTAATTTGGTTTTCATGCGAGTGTTCTCCAGGAAGCTTTGTTTTCAAGATTTGGATTTTAGACATGGTTAATTTTTTTGTCGACATATGATAAAAACATTTTTTAATAATTAATTATTAGGTAGATAATGAAACATTGGTTTTATGTAAATTTAACAGGAATGATTTGGCTATCCGGAGGCATGAATCTTGTTATTAAAGGTACTAGATTGATCACAGAAAATCATTTTAACATACCTTTTCTTGTAACTTTATTTTCGTTAGCTGTCTTAATAGGAACTTTTAAAAATGTATTCATTTTTAAAAAGGTGGTTAAACGAGTAGTAGATAGGATCGCCAGCCTTAAAATGCCTATCTCAATATTTAAAATTTATGACAGGCGTTTTTACATTCTTATAGCGTTGATGATTATGGTAAGTGTTTTATTAAATGCACTAAGAGTGCCTTCTGTCATTAGAGGATTTGTCGATTTTGCTATTGGTTTTGGCTTAATACAAGGGGCTTTTAGATATTTTAAATTTGCATTAGCCTTGAAAAAAGCTTCTTATTTTTGATAGCTTTTGGATCCATGTTGGATTTGATAAGCGCGATATATTTGTTCTATTAGAATAAGCCGCGTAATTTGATGGGTAAAAGTTAATTTTGAAAGGCTAATTTTAAAAAATGATTTTTTTAAAATCTCTTTTGGAATTCCATCTGAAGAACCAATAACGAAGTTTAACCGAGAATGGTTTTCCTCAAACATTTTAAATATTTGTTTGCTAAACGAGATGCTTTCAAATTCTTTTCCCATAGGATCTAAAGCAATAAAGGGCATCTTTTCAGTATAATCGGAAAGAGATAAGTTGTTTTTTAAAAAAATCCATTCAAATTGAATAGCACTGGACAATCTCTTTTCATATTCATTAATTGCCTCTATTAGCCATTTTTCTTTATTTTTTCCAATTGATATAATTTTGACTTTTAACATGCTAATATGCTTTTCTTATTTCTGTTTGAGGAGTCCTTATGATTGGCTGGATTTACTGGAACCCATCTAGATGGTTATTTACCCTTCCTATAGTTGACATCCCTATACCAATTTATGGTCTATTATTTGCGAGTGGGTTTTTTTTAGGATATTATATTTTTTCTTCCTTAATAAAAAAATTATTAAAAATATTTCCTGAATATAGCGAAACAGATATTTTATCTTATGAAGCTTTAAGGCTTGAGCTAAAATCAACTACGGATAACAAGTTCCAGCTCCTCCAAACCTTAAATGAAAAACTTTTATCGGATCCTTATCAAAAAAGACTAGAATGGGATCAAAAACTAACGGGAATAGTTTTATCATTAAAGAAAAAAATTTACTTCATTGCAGATAAAGCATTGCTCTATATGGTGGTTGCAACCGTAGTTGGGGCTCGACTGGGGCATTTTTTATTTTATGAAAATCCAGCAGAGTATTTACAGGATCCTTTGGAAATTCTGAAAATTTGGGAAGGGGGGCTTGCTAGTCACGGTGCAGCTATTGGCATTATTTTAGCTATGGTGCTTTTATCTCAAAAAATGAAAAAAATATTTCCTCAGTTAAACTGGATAAAACTTTTAGACTTCGTCTCTATCCCTGCAGCTCTTGGAGGCTGTTTTATTAGAGTTGGCAATTTTTTCAATCAAGAAATTCTAGGTCGTCCTACTCAAATGTTTTGGGGGGTAGTTTTTGGTAGTCCCATGGGAGCTACAAAAGGAA
This sequence comes from Chlamydiae bacterium CG10_big_fil_rev_8_21_14_0_10_35_9, assembly GCA_002773835.1. Classification (GTDB taxonomy): domain Bacteria; phylum Chlamydiota; class Chlamydiia; order Chlamydiales; family SM23-39; genus 21-14-0-10-35-9. The sequence continues at coordinate 54,375 of PFAC01000006.1, forward strand.
TAATACCAAGGCATCCAGTGCAATTGTATGAAGCAGGGTTTTATTTGTTAACGTTTATTATCTTATGGACAGTAGCAAAGAAAAAGCAGTTTTTTCTTTCCAATGGTAAAATTTTTAGTTTGTTTTTAATTTTGGTCTTTTCATTTCGATTTTTAATAGAATTTTTTAAAGAGCACCAAAGTATGCTTTTATCTTCTCAACCCTTTATTAATATGGGGCAATATTTGAGTATTCCTTTGATTATTGCGGGATTTATATTATTTAAAACTAAGAAGCCTCTTGGAAATCAGCCTTATTAATAAAAAAATATATACAGCTTCTAAGCTGCTTAAAGATTTTTTTTCATCTCTTGATGATTAAATTTCTATAGGTAATAATTTACCCTTACCATGACACGGAGGTTACTGTGAATTTTTTACAACTTGCAGGGCATTTAGGTGCTGATCCTGAAGTGCGTTATACTTCTTCAGGAAAAAAGGTAACATCTCTTAGATTAGCCACTAAACACAGAAAAGGGGGCAATGAAGAAACCATTTGGTGGAGAGTTACTGTATGGGGCGAACAATTCGATAAAATGATGCCTTATCTGAAAAAGGGAAGTCCTATTATAGCAATGGGCGAGATCAATAAGCCGGAGATATACACTGATAAAAATGGCCAGCCACAAGTTGCTATGGGTCTTACAGCTAGCAATCTTTTATTCAGCCCTTTTGGAAAAAGTGATAAAAGTGCAGAAACTCAGCCAATGACACAATCGAGTCCAGCAGCCCCATCAAGGTCTTCTGAGACTGATTTAGAAGCAGCTTTTAATACTGCAAATACAGCTCAACCAAATATGGGTGATTTTACAGATGACGAAGTGCCATTTTAATTTTCAAAAAGCCACAAGCTTTGCTGCAAGAGATAAAGCGGATGGGTTAATCTTGCCTTTTTGGACAAAAGACAAGTCGGCTGTTCCCGCTTTTAAAAAACTTGGAAAAATACCACAAGTAGATACTGCTATTAAAGTAGGGGATTTTAATGGCCATAAGGGTGAAGTTTTCTTTATTTATCCAGAGAAAGAAAAAGAGCAAAGAATTATTTTGCTAGGTCTTGGTAAAAAAGAAAGCTGCACGACTTTTTTATTAAGAGAAGCTTTTCACTCTCTTATGAAAGAGTGTCATGCTAGAAGAATACAAAGTCTTAATCTTATATTGCCTGAAATTGCTATTGAAGATGAAAAACTTGTTAAAGCCATTTCAGAAACTCTAGTGCTTAGCAACTATCAATTTACTGAGCTTAAACATGATGGTTTAATAAAACGTCCTGCTAATTTTTTGGAATCAGCCCAATTTATAGGAATATCAGATAAGCTACTTAAAATTGCCAAGCAGGCAGTAGATGTGGCTAAAGGGGTATATCTTACCCGTGATCTTGTAAATCGAAATGCTGATGACGTTACTCCTGAAAAATTAGCTGATACAGCTAAAGCTTTAGAGAAAGTATCTTCTAAAATTAAAGTCACAGTTTTTGATAAGAAACGAATTGAAAAAGAAAAAATGGGATTGTTGCTAGCTGTTAATCGAGGTTCAAATTTAGAGCCTAGATTTATCATAGCAACTTACAACGGAGATCCTAACTCAAAAGACCACTTTGCCCTTGTTGGTAAGGGGATTACTTATGATACAGGGGGGCTAAGCCTTAAACCTACCAATTTTATGTTAGACATGAAATCGGACATGGCCGGGTCGGCGACCGTTTTAGGAACTTTGTATGCTGCGGCTAATTTGAACTTAAAAATCAACCTTACAGCCGTTATTGCTAGTTCTGAAAACTCCATTGGATCAAAAAGTTATAAAATCGGAGATGTTTACCAAGGTTATAGTGGTAAAACAGTTGAGATCACAAATACAGATGCAGAAGGCAGGTTGGCTTTAGCCGATGCCCTTTCCTATACTGTAAAAAAATTAAAACCTAAAGCAATGATCAACTTAGCTACCCTAACAGGGGCTGTTGTAGTAGCTTTAGGAGATGAAATTTGTGGCTATTTTGCAAACAATGACAAGTTAGCAGAGCAGATAGAAAAAAGTGCCGGTGACACAGACGAGCTTATTTGGAGATTGCCGTTGCAGCAAAGTTATTTGAAAATGTTGGACTCTAAAGTAGCTGACATTAAAAACTCAGCAGGCAGAGAGGCAGGATCTATTCAAGCTGCGTTATTTTTAGAGCAATTTGTTGAAAAAGTCCCATGGGCTCACATGGATATAGCAGGCACTGCTTATTGGGAAAAATCTAAAAGCTATCACCCTTATTTTTCTACTGGGTATGGAGTTCGCATGCTTCTTGACCTTTTGGAAAATTTTCATAATCTTAAAAAGTTATGATAAAGGAAGTTTTAGACAATAAAATAAGCCTTCTTCAATTCCTGAAGAAGGCTTATTCATCATCTCTTTCGAATAAAACAATTAAACAGGCACTAGAAAAAGGTTGCTGTACAGTTAATGGTAAAATTGAACGCTTTGCTTCGATTAAGCTTTCTGTGCAAGATGTGGTTTCTTTTAAGTACAGTCCTTCTGTAAATAAAAAAACAAGAAAACCTACTGTCCTTTTTGAAGATGAATACATTTATATCATTGACAAGCCGGTTGATTTAGTCAGCTCACAAAAAAGTATTCAGGACTTTTTTTCAGACAGCTACTTAGTACATAGATTAGACAAACCCACAACAGGTTGTATGATAATTGCTAAAAGCTTAACTGTTCAAAAGAAATTTATTGATTTATTTAAAAGTCGAAAAATTAAAAAAACATACTATGCGTGTGTAGATAAGAAAGTTAAAGGTGATAAAGGAATTATTAGATCTTACTTATATAGAAAAGGATATTTTCAAGGGCAAACTATTTGGGCATCTAACCCACAAAGTAAGGGATTATACGCTGAAACTCACTGGGAAAAAATAGCTGTAAAAGAAGACTATTCTATAATTAAGTGCAGTCCTATAACAGGAAGAACTCACCAATTGAGGGTCCACATGAAAGAAATGGGGCATCCCATATTGAAAGACGCTCAATACTGTAGGTCTTTTTTTTCAAAACTGAGCACAAATAGATTGCTTTTACATGCTGCAGAGATTTCTTTTGAGCATCCATTTACAAATAGTATGCTAACAGTTTCTTCGATTCCAACTTTTACTCAATAATCTTAAATACGTGAAAAAAATAATCATTGTAAAAACTTCTTCCTTAGGAGATGTAGTTCAAAGCTTTCCGGTAATATCTTATTTAAAAAGTATTTTTCCCAACTCTAGTATATCATGGGTAATAACTGCACAGTTATCTTCTATTATTAATTCCCATCCACTTATAGATAATACAATAGAACTTTCTTACCAGGGGTTAAAATCTCTGCGAAAAGAGAAGTTTGACTACCTTTTTGATTTACAGGGAAATACAAAGTCCGCTCTAGTTACTTTACTCGCAAAAGCAAGCGTTAAAGTAGGATATGGGAAAAGGTCTGTTCGCGAATGGCCAAACTTACTTGTGACAGATGTCAAGATAGATATTTCTAAAAAACAAAACATTTCAAACTTTTATGTAAGCTTAGTTCGTGAGTTTTTTAAGAGATCAACACCTTATGTTACAGACTCTAAAGTACTTTTACCGATTTCTAAAAAACAAAAAGAAGAAATTCATTCACTTATGAAAAATGGATCGCCATTAAATATTATGGTCTGTCCACATTCTAAGTGGAAAAATAAAAAACTGTCTTTTCACACTTTATCTGAATTCTTAAGTAGGCTGTCAGAAAAATATCGTCCTACTTTTTTTCTTATGTCTGGAAGCTCTCAAGAGACTCTAGAAAATAAAAAACTAGCATCACAGCTTAAAAGTCCTGTGAAGTATTTAGATAAGCTACCTATAGAAGTATGGCATAACTTTATGAATGAAATGGATTTAGTCATTGCTATGGATTCTTCTGGGCTACATCTATGCGCAACAACAAGCTGTCCAACCTATAGTATTTTTGGGCCAACTAAAGCCTCTGTCTTTAAACCATTAGGTAATAAGCATGGTGCTTTTGAAGGGGTTTGTCCTTTTAATACTAATTTTAATAAACAATGTCCCAAATTGAGAACTTGTGAAACAGGGGGGTGTATAAAGAATATAGATCCCTTAGCTCTTTGGCTGCATTTTGAATGCTGGATAGAACAACAACACATTTTCTAAGTTGCTTTATAGTAAAAATAAAATCCTTGTGAAAAAAATAAATAAGCAATACATGTAGTAATTAAGAAAAGAGATAAGCATTTTTCGTAGATGCTTGTCTTGAAATAGGGGGGGAGGAAAAATGAAAAAAATGGTTTGCTTTATGTTGGCCACACTATTTGTGTTCGGCTTAACTTCTTGCGATGATCAAGGCAAAAAATGCAATGATCCAAAAAAATGTCCCGAAAGATATAATAAAGAACGCCATGAAAGAAGGTGGTAAGCGATAGTAATTTTTTTGCGCCTTAAGTCAGCTTGAGGCGCTGAGAGCTTCATTTACCCTTAATCTATCAATAGATTCTATAGTTTTTACTGTATCAGAATAAATGTCAGATTTTTGTTGTATTTCATGCAATGTAAGCCACTGAAAGGCATTATCATGCATAAAAGGGTTACCCAGGGGCTTTGCTAGGTAAATCAAGTCCATATGCTGGTGAGGATTGGAGCCGTTGATGTTTTCTAAAAGACAAAGAAAGGGTCTTTCAAAACTGACTGCATTATCGTTGTCAATCCAAAGGTTTTCCTGAGAAATAATTTCGATACTTAAGCCAGTCTCTTCTAAAACTTCTCTTTTAACAGCCTCTA
>PFAC01000006.1:59217-65201 GCA_002773835.1 Chlamydiae bacterium CG10_big_fil_rev_8_21_14_0_10_35_9
GCTTCTATATGTCCACCAGGTGGCAACCATTTTCCAATTTTTGGATGTAAATGCAGTAGAAATTTATCTTCGTATAGTACGTAAGCCGTCGCTGTAAAGTGCTTTTCCATAAGTTTTATGAGTTGAGTTCATTAGCAAGGACAAGGAAAAGATTATTGATCATTGCTTTATAATTGTCATTATCGGAAATAAAAGAAAAGGCACTTTCTATTCGGTTGTTGACTTTAGGAGCAGCAAGCCCATTGGCCCATTTGTTTGAGGGAAGTAAACTGAGCACACCTTGTACTGGATTACGTTCAAATAATCCCCAACCAGTAAAATAAGGCAAGTTAGTTGGCAACTCAGGTAGCTTTTGCCATAGAGGGTTTAAGAAGGGAGTCGCCACTAAACTTTTAAAGACAGAAGTTGCTTTTTTTGCTGTTTGCGCAACTTGTACTGGGGCGGTGGCAAGTAAGTTTGCAGAAAAAGATCCTGCATATGGCCCTAAGAAATATAAAAGGGGCATTGAAACAGCTTTATAATGCATAGAATAAATCGAATCTTCCTTTAGCAATCTCGTTGTAGTTTCAATAGAAGTCAATAAATCAATAGCCGCCTTTACATTATGATCTAGAAGACTTTTTTTCTGAGTTTTATTTCTATTAGCCGAAGCTAGATCTTTTTCTATTAGGGCTGTTAAGCTCTTAGTGATGTTGTTTTGAGCTGCGAGCTCTTGATTTTGCTTAACCTTAATTTCCTCTGTAGTCGTCCTTAAAGTGGCTAAAAGTTCATCTTTAGCTGCTGGCAGATCTGCTATTCTGCTAGGAGAGTTAACTAGTCCAGTAAATTTATCTAAAGCTTTTCCTACTGCTTTACTGTAGTTCTTTTGATCAAGAGATGATTGGAAACTAAAGGATTGGATGATATTTTTTTTAATTTTTGAGATGAAGACAACGTCTTTAGGAGAATTTTTTATATGATTACCTAAAGTTGTAATTAATGAGTTTTCAGTATTAAAGATTTTATTGTCTGCATACTGAAGAATACTGCTAAGTCTATGGTAGTTCTGAAAGTGATTCAATCTTTTATAATTAAGATCGGACAAGCTCTTATATAACTTTTCTTGTAGAACACTTTTTTTCTTTAATAAAGTAAGTTGGAATTGATCAATATTATTCAGAGTTTTTTCTAGCTCTTCTAAATTTTTGCTTACTTTTTGAGCTGTGATAGAATCATTGTAGTTTATTTTTGCGTCATTTAAATGAGTAAAAATAGCATGCTGTTTATCAGCTATAGCATAAAGTTTTTGTGAAACTTCTTTAACAGCAATAGCAAAGTATTTAGAAAACATGTCTTTAAAGTTTTCAAAGTCTTCAACTAATCCATCTCTATGCTTATTTAAATTCACAAGCGCTAGGTCTAAGCTGGAAGCATCAATAGTATCTTTAGCTACATCACTTTCTAGGCCTGCTCTAATAGAAAAAAGCTCTTCTGCATGCCTTTCTTGGTAATCTTTAAAAAATCTTGCTACTTCTCGACTTCCTTGAGTAGGTCCTTCCCCTAAGGAGGCGTTTACGCTAGTTTCAATAAAAGGAGCTATTACTTTCTTAGTTTTGGTTAAAACCTCTCCGTCCTTAACGGTCTTTACTTGTTTTTTTCCATTATCAGGGGAAAGAAAATCGTTGAGCCTTTCAAAGGCATTATAAAAATATGATTCTATTCGATCTTCTTTAGTAAAGGCAGAAAATAAGAACAATAAACCTTCTTCAATAGATCTCTCAAGTCCTTGTCTTACTTTTTCATCAACAATACCATTACGCTGCTGTAAAACATTAGCTAGCTCATGTCGATCAGTTTTTATTCTTGGGTTACTTATATCTAATGTTACTACAAGTTCTTGGACTACACCTTTAATCAAAGTCCTTATTGAGTTGTTAAGATGGGTTCTCGAAATTGTCTCATTATTAGAGCTGTTTTGGAATTGATCTAATACAGAAGAAACGAGACCTAAAAATTGTTTGTGATGGTTTCTATCCCATCCCTTTTTTAGTTCTTCAATTTTAGCTATTGCTTCTTTTTTTGCTCCTTTCTTAAAAACTGAAGAGTTAATTTTACCTTCAAACAAATAGGAAACTATTAAAAATGGCAAATGGATAAAGGCATAAGCTAAATATAAAGGTAGGTATACAGCTTTTTCAGTCCATGTATTGAGATTCCATGTAGAGTAATCAAATTTGCTTAAAAACACTTCTTTTAAGCGAAGGTTAGGAAGAAACCTCTCTATCAATTTGTCAACTACAAAATTTCTTAATTCCTCTTCACTTTTAAAATAATTCCTTGGATCTGGATCACCATCAATTTTGAATAGATTGCTACCGTTTACTCTCAAAAAGTACTGACTCTTCAGTTTTGTTTGTAAAAGGTCTACAAAGTTATTTCCTGGATTTTCAAGAGTTGCCTTTGTGCTTGTATTATCTATTGAGTCTTGTGCAGTTTGTCTATAGGCGCTTAAAAAGTTGTATATAATTCTTAAAAAGCTATTAAAAAAGTTATCAATACCACTTTTGGTGGCATATTTTTCCCGAACAAAAGTCATTACATTTTTTGTGAGATCTTCAATAAAGACTTTTAAGACATCTCCAAAAAGGTGATATGCAGCAAATGACTTAACTTTTTGGGTAACAGTCATTTTATTCCAAAATTTAGCTTTGAATTCAGTCCAAAAATCAGCTTTGTTTTTTGCAACCTTATTGGCTATTTGTGAAAGTGAGTTTTCAATGGAAGCTGAAGATAGTTCCTCTTGAGAAAAATGGCAAATATAGGAGAGAAGCCCTTGTGCAGCAAAATAGGCAAATGCTCTGTCAGCAAACTCTTCTTGCACTTTTGTAGTGTCCTCAATTGTACGGCATTTTCTCATACTTGAATTTGCTGGAGGCCGTTGCATCTTTACTTTTACATTAGATGGTATCAAAGACCTTGAAAAATCAGTTGATCTTTCCAATACATCGGTTTTCCCAGTAAGATTAAAGGGATTTAGGTCATACCATAAAAAATTGCAGTGAGAGTGGATAATTCTTGTAGCTAATGCTCCTAACTTCTGAGGTAAACTCGGTGTGGCAGGCTTAGGCGGTGTATCTTGAAATGTACGCTCAGAAAGTAAAAAATTTTTACTAATTCTTGGCATTTTATGTTTTTTTGTTAACGTTTTGGCAATATTATAAAACTTTGCTATAGTTGTTTTAAACTTATTTATTTTTAAAAAAAGATTACATATTTTTTATATGAAAGAATTCGACTCCTTATTAGATGTTGCGAAAACCCTTTTAGGCCCTAATGGCTGCTTTTGGGATAGAAAGCAAACTTGTGAATCTCTTCAACCATATTTGCTGGAAGAGGCTTATGAAGTAACAGAGGCTATTGACACAAAAAATTTTAAAGATCTCCAAGAAGAACTAGGTGATCTTCTCTATGTAATAATTTTTATAGCAAAAGTTGCAGAAAAAGAGCAAAAATTTACTTTAAATGAAGTTCTTGACGGGGTTAAAGAAAAACTTATTAGGCGACATCCCCATGTTTTTCAAAAAGAGCAGATAGATACTGATAAAGAATTAGAAAAAAGATGGGAAGAAATCAAAAAAGCGGAAAAGAAAGAAAGAAAAAGCATTCTTGATGGAATCCCACTTCAGTTGCCCCTTCTTTTAAAGGCTCAAAAGATTCAAAAAAAGATTAAAGGTAAGGTCTCTTTAGAGTGGGAAAAAACCAACTCTTTGGAACAAGAGATTTGGGATATTATTACTAAGGCTGAAGAGATGGAAGTGGAAGTAGAAAGCTTATTTAGAAAGTTTTTACAAAATATTGAAGAAAAGGTCAGAAAAAAAGAAGCTGGAGATGATCTCTTGGCATAAGCTAAATCCTTAAGGCTGCTATCTTCCGATCCTGACCTGTTTCAGATGGCTTATTCCAAGGGGTCCCCAGCAAACAATTATTCTATCAGCTTTTGGGGATTTGGTTCAATATCATCTGGTAAAAAGATTTCTTTCATTTAGGTTTTCAACGATATTCCCTTGACGATTGGGTAGAGCAGAGAGGTTCATTAAATAAGTCTGGGGAAAAAATCGAGCCAAAATTTGAACGGCATTATCTCCATTTTGAGCAAGTGCAGCAGCGGAGTGTAAGCAAAGTCCAACACCATGTCCTGATCCAAATCCTGTAAATGTGATTGATTCAGCTGCCTGTGAAATAGTAAATTCAGAACTTTTTAATAGATCTTTATTTAATCTATTCTGCAAGTCTATAAAGTTGAAATCCTTTTTTTCCGATCCGTTGATTACTCTAGCTCCGTAAATTTTGTTAGAGTCCTTATCAGTAAATAGCTCTAGTTTATCAATGTTTGAAACATTTAAGAGTTTAGCTAATTTTATTTTAGAAATGATAAAAGACCATTTTGTGTCATCTTTGTCTAATTCAGCATGAGGAGTGCTTATAGAAAGATTAGGAGCATGACCATCAAATCTAAATATGGATCTGAAGGGAGCTGTTTTACCAGCTGAATGCTCTGTCCATTTAGCTGCAAAGGGAACATTTTTACCTTGGTAGGGATGAATCATGATTAGGTTTTTGGTTGAGTCTACCCCTTTAGTAATAAAAGAAGAACTATCAACTAAAGCGCATCCTTGGAATCCAACATCTTTAGCATCCACGTCCCAAAAAGAATGCAGACCTCCTTTTGAAACATAATAATAGGCATTAGTTCTAGCTAAAATAGCTACCGCAGCCATAACTTCAGTCTCCAGTGGAAAGGGGAATTTAGGGGTAAGGATGGCTTTTATATACTTTTCAATATCAATGTCGTTAACGATGCTGATTTTATCTTCTATTTGAAAAACCGCGATGGCTCCTTCATATTGAATGCCATTTACTAAGATAGACGTTTCTTCTGAACGTGGAACAATGTACACTTGATGAATGCCAGGAAATTGCTCTCCCCATTTAATCCCATTTTGAAGTCCATGAACTAAAAATCTTTTGCCTAAAAGCCCAGAGCTAATTCTTGAACCATCTTCGGGATTGAAAATATAATAGGGGCCCTTAACTTCCAAAACAGCTCCTGAAATATCTTTTTCCAGCAATACTCGTATATTTTCAGGACGTTTTACTTCTAGAGCAGTGTTGTCATTGGAAGAATATAAATGTACACTCAAAAAAAGTGCGAAAATACAAATAAATCTCATGATTTATCTCCGTGATTTAGTGTTTTAGGCTTTGAAAGACCTAGATGTTCATAAGCTAAATTAGTGAGTTCCCTTCCTCTTGGAGTGCGACGTAGGAAGCCTTGCATGATTAGGTATGGCTCATATACTTCTGCAATAGTTGTAGGTTCTTCTCCTACTGCTACTGCTATTGTCTGGATGCCGACAGGACCACCATTATAATGGTTTTGAATTACGGATAATATTTTTATATCCATTTCATCTAGGCCTTTTTCATCAATGGAAAGCATTTGTAGAGCTGATTTCGTAGCAGATAAATTTATTGATGAAAGATTTTTCATTTGTGCGAAATCTCTAACCCACCTTAGTAAATTATTTGCAATGCGAGGGGTCCCTCTGGCTCTTTTAGCAACTTCTAAAGCAGCGCATTCTTCTAAATTCATAGCAAGCAACCTTGATGATCTTAAAATAATTGTTTTTAAAACTTCTGGTGGATAAAAATCTAGACGAAATTGAGAGGCAAACCTAGATCTTAATGGTGAACTTAGAAAACCTGATCGTGTAGTAGCACCAACTAAAGTAAAAGGCTCTAAAGTAACTTGAACACTTCTTGCATTGGGACCAGAGTCGATTAAAAGATCTAAGGTAAAGTCCTCCATAGCTGAATATAGGTATTCTTCAGTTTGACGAGGCAATCTATGTATCTCATCAATAAAAAGGACATCTCCTTTTTTTAAGTTTGTTAATACACCTGCCAAATCTCCCGGTCTTTCTAAAATTGGTCCTGATGTCGAA
>PFAC01000039.1 GCA_002773835.1 Chlamydiae bacterium CG10_big_fil_rev_8_21_14_0_10_35_9
AGTTTTTTTAGCTGCTTTTCTTCTAGTAGTTTTTTTTGCAGGCTTTTTAGTAGCCGCTTTTCTTCTAGTAGTTTTTCTTGTTGATTTACGAGCTGCTGTTTTAGCAGTCGACTTTCTTTTTCTTTTCAACATTTTTTCTTCCTCCTTGTTTATTCCTACCAAAAAGGATTTCACCTTTAGGGTCTGAAATTCACATCTGCCTTACTCTTTTAAATATACAATTTTTATTTTAAAAAAACAAATTTATATTAAAAAAAATATTTACAAAGTTAAAATTAAAATGTTACTATCGCTTCTACGTAGTACTCTGAGCTGTATTTTTTTATTTGAAAAAAAAATTATTTTTTTTAGAAATTTTTGATTTTATTAATAAAAAGTGAAAGGAATTTAACTTATTTTGAAAAATAAAGGGCTCTTTCTGAGCCCAAAAACCATTGATTATCTTTTTAGAGCCCATCTTGCTTTAATAGATTTCCAAGAAATAGCAATATAAACAGCACTGATACCAACAAAAAAGTAAACGACCCTATCAATCCAGACTCTGCCAAATATGTAGTCTACAACATTAAAATCAAAAACACCCCATAGCCCCCAATTAAGGCCACCGATCACAAGAAGGATCATTGCTATCATGTCGAGTTTTTTCATGTTTTCCTCTAATTTATGGATTTACCTTACAATTAAGGTCTTGTGTCAAAATTTTATTTTAGTTGCAAGCCTTTTCTAATAAAGAGAGTAGAAAAAATACTCATAAAAGAGCTACAAAAGAAGCTAATTTATAAAATGGTGCATTATGAAATTAGAATTATATATAAAGAAAAGCTGCCCTTATTGCCAAAAAGTACTTGAACACTTAAGTAAACTGGGAAAACAAATCCCCTTAAAAGAAATTGATAAAGATGAAAGCTCTAGAAAAAGACTTATAGAAGTTGGAGGAAAACAACAGGTCCCCTGCCTATTTATAGACAACAAGCCTCTTTATGAATCAGAAGATATTAAAGAGTGGCTTTCTAATAATGTGAAGGAGATTCCCTGAAAAGCACAATCAGTTTATGAATTCTAAAATCCCACTTTCTGAAACACTGCGACCAGATAGCTTTGATAAAATATATGGTCAGAATCACATAATTGGTCAAAATAGCTGGCTTAAGAAGTCCTTAGAAAAAAAGACCCCCCTCTCTCTTTTATTTTACGGACCTCCGGGATGCGGAAAGACAACTATTGCAAGATTATATGCAAAACATTTTGACCTCAACTTTCAGACTGTTAGTGCTGTAGAAGGCTCAGTTGCTGAAGTGAAAAAGATTTTAAGCAGCTATAAAAACGAACCACTGCTAAGACAAAAAATTATCTTATTCATTGATGAGATTCACCGCCTTAATAAAGCTCAGCAAGATCTATTTTTACCTTTTATTGAAAACGGTACATTAATTTTGCTTGGAGCTACAACGGAAAATCCTTCTTTCACTATTAATAACGCTCTTCTATCTCGGTTAAGAGTATTTACGTTAAAGCCTTTAGATACTAGCGCTTTACTGGCTATCATTAATAGATACGAGCCTTTAAGTGATAAAAAGTTTTCACAAGAAGCTAAAGAAGCTCTTATAGAATACTCTTCAGGAGATGGTAGATATCTTTTAAACCTGATAGAAAACCTAGAAGTGCTGCCTGAAAAAGAAATAGGTATAAAAGAGCTCAAAGCCTCTATGCAGACAAGACTTGCAAATTATGATAAACATGGAGACGGGCATTATCAGCTAATTTCAGCTCTGCACAAATCAATTAGGGGCTCAGATGCTGATGCTTCTCTTTATTGGCTGTGCAGAATGTTAAAAGGAGGAGAAGATCCTCTTTTTATATGTCGCAGATTAATTCGCACAGCTTCTGAAGATATTGGCCTTGCCGATCCACAAGCGTTAGTTATGGCTAATGAAACCTTTCGTTCCTTTCAAATTCTAGGATCTCCTGAAGGAGAGCTCATGATCGCTCAACTTGTCATTTATTTAGCTTTATCTCCTAAAAGTAACCGAGTCTATAAAGCCTTCAAAAAAGCAAGTGAAATAGCAGAGAAAACAACTCATTTTTCTCCACCTAAAACCCTTATCAACGGATCTACTGCTTGGATGAAAAAGGAAGGTTATGGAGGAGGCTATATTTATGACCATGATACAGAAAAAGGGTTTTCAGGACAAAATTACTTCCCTGATAATATGGAAAGAGCCTCTTTTTATACCCCTCGCAGTATCGGTTACGAAAGGGAAATGGAAAAGAGGCTAGCCTATTTTAAAAAAATGCGAGAAACTATTTAAGCTCTTTAAACTGTTTATCATTCGGCAGTTTAAGAGTGTTGTTGTAATAATAGACCGTTTCATTAAAGTAATATAAGAGAGGATCAAATTCATTGACTTGTTTACAGCGGTCAATTTGCATTTTTAACCAAACTAATCTATCAAAGACTGTTTCCCTTAAGTTCTTGTCCTTGCAATTTTGACACAAATAGTGGGCCATTTCTTTCCACTCTTTTTCCATATCCTGTAAAACTTGCTTATTCATGTTTTTTCCTCCCCTTTGGATATACCTTTTCTTTACTAAATTGAGGAAGTAAACATCAACGAATTTTTATATCAGGGAAAAGTCTTTCATGATCCTCTAAGGAAAAAACCTTTTTATCTTTCTTTTGCAATTTCTGATCCTGCTCTTGCTTACCTTGAAATACACCATGTTTAGAAATTAAGATTTTTACCTTTCCAACCTCATCAACCACTAGCATACTATTAGGTTCTCCTCCATGAATTAAAATACCTTCATTGCCTATTTTACCGGACACAAGAAGATGAGGTGTAGCTTGCATCACGCCTAATGCAGCCAAAGGCTCATTTTTACCGCTAAAAAAAGCAACGCTTGGATTAAACCCACCTCGGAGCAAAGTAGAAGCCAAACCTGACGCATCAGCCAAGCCAAGACCTGCACCTCCATCATTGATCACAGTCCAGGAGCCTACTGTTTTACTCTCGTCATTTTTCAAAAAAATACCAGGTACTTGCGATGAGGTTAAATGAAGCTTGGGTACCAAATTCTTATCATTTAAAACTACATCGACACCTCCTTTATCTGAAGCAGAAATAATTGCTAAAGGTTTGTCTTTTTCAAGTAAAGTAAAACTAGGAAATGCTCCCCCTTGAATTTCAAAGGTTGTCTCTCCTTTGGTGTTTTTCATCAACATAACTGGGCTGTTATTAATAAAACTGAGCTCTATTTCTCCGTTTCCTTTTGAAGAAGAGATTTTCAAATTTTCTGTTTGCAATGTTTTATAAACACTTTTTGAGCCAAAACTCATCGATATTAGGAAGACCATCACTAACAAATTAGTAATGAACAAGATATGATTACTTTTCCTGATAGTCATACAACTCCTTTTTATTTACAAAATCTTTAACAATCCTTGTTTAAAAATGGTTTTAAAGGTATATTTTGAGCAGTACTAACAACTAGTGATCTCAAATGATAGAAGTCAATGTAGCAAAAAAAATTAAAATTAATCTTAATGACTACGATTATGAAAAAGATATTCAAAATCGTTTGATGATGGCTCATTTTTCATCCTTTGAGATAGAAGTTTTAGAAGAAATATTATTCAACCCCACCAAAATACCTTTAAAAAGATTCCTTAACAACTTAGATACTGACCTAGAAACGATCCAGCCCACTTTAAAAAAACTAGAAGATATGGGGCTTTTATCCATACAAAATGACACCCTCATAATCGATAAAGAGATGCGAAAATACTATGAATTTCAGATTTCTAAGTTTGATGCTGACTTTAATCCCGATATGGAATTTTTGCAAGGGCTGTTAAGGAAGGTACCGATCCATGTACTTCCTGCTTGGTATTCCATCCCAAGAACTTCCAATAACATTTTAGCATCTATCATTGAAAAGTATCTTATAACTCCTCAGGTTTATCAAAGATATTTGCTAGAACTGAAAGACAAGGATCCCATTTTTTCCAAAATCATTTCAGATGTCCTAGAAAGTGAAAACTACAAAGTAAAAGCATCTGATATTTGCCAAAAATACGAATTAGATAAAGTGCAGTTCGAAGAGTATATGCTCTTACTGGAATTCAGTTTTGCCTGTTGCTTGTGTTATGAAAAAGAAAAGGACCAGTGGATTGAGGTTGTTACCTTATTTCATGAGTGGAAAGAATATCTTAACTTTTTACAGCAAAGCAACTGCCTTGCCTCTAACAAAGATATTAAGCCTTCTTATGGTGAAAACTTCATTTTTGTAGAGCAAATGGCCTCTATTTTACAGCAGTTAAAAGAAAAGCCTTTATCTGCAAAGCAATTTACTAACATATCTTTAAACTTAGTAACCCAATTGTTAACTAAGCTTTCTTTAATAAGATTTATTGATGAACAAGAAGGACTCTATACTTATAACGATAATGCAGAAGAGTGGCTTTCTATGTCATTAGAGCACAAAGCCCTTCATCTTTATCGACACCCTCTCAATCACTTGATCACTTACAAAGGAGCTCCGGAAATTTACACAGAAAGAAATCAACGAGAGGCTGAAAAAAGCATACTAAGGGCTTTACATGGTAACTGGATTTGTTTTGATCAATTCTTAAAAGGGGTTACTGTTTCTATTGGCGATCATGCAGGAATTCAGCTAACATCTATAGGAAAGCACTGGGGATATAGAGTTCCTAATTATAGCCCTGACGAAATAGATTTCATACGCTCTTCCATATTCGAAGGTCTATTTGAAGCTGGTATGGTAGAAATTTCCTCACAGGAAGGAAAAGATTTTTTTAGGGTTACTTCCTTTGGAAGGACTTTATTTGAATTGTAATCATCTCTTATACTTTTTTACATGAACACGAAATCCGACAAAGAATTGGTGAGCAATAGAAGAGCTTACCATGATTATCAGATCCTACACACCTATGAAGCTGGCATTTCTCTATCTGGAGCTGAAGTAAAGTCCTTAAAAAATCACGGAGGATCTTTACAAGACTCTTATGTCAGCATTGAAAAAAACGAAGCCTTTCTTGTGAACTGCTCTATAGCTCCTTACTCTCATACGAGCGCTTTTAATTTACCTGAGAAACGAAAACGAAAACTCTTATTAAATAAATTGGAAATTGCAAAGCTCATCCGACAAACTCAAGAAAAAGGAATGGCTATAGTCCCCCTGGCTATCTATCTAAAAAAAAGATGGATAAAAGTGAAAATAGGGGTAGCAAAAGGTAAAAAAGCATACGATAAAAGACAATCAATAAAAGAAAAAGAACAAAAAAGAGCTATCCAAAGAGCGGTCAAAGAGCAATCTTCTTGACAGTTCTTATAGGTATTCTATATTTTTTTTCTTATGATCATAATTTTAAGGGGAATTCATGAAAGTTGTAATCTCTAAAGAAGAAATTGTTTCTTTAATTGGGAAAATTCAAAGTATTGTAGCATCTAAACCTGCTATTCCGATCTTATCCAATGTGTTAATTGAGGCAATTGATGGTCAGTTAATTGTCAGCGCCACTGATTTAACTGTCAGCATGCGCTGCTACATAGAAGGCAAAGTAATTGAAGAAGGAGCTATCGCCCTTCCCGCTAGAAGATTTTTTCAATTAGTAAGAGAGATCACTTCTTCTCAAATTAAGATCACAACAACTTCTAATGAACAAGCTGAGATCACCGCAGGTAACTCGATTTTCAAGATTCACTCATTACCTAAAGAAGAATTTCCAACTCTTCCCGATCTTTCTTCTGCCATACAAGTAAGTCTAACTGCTTCCAGTTTAAAAGAGCTTTTATCCCGATCCTCTTTTTCAGCTGCAAGAGAAGATAGCCGCTACGTACTTAATGGCATCCTTTTAAAAATTGAGAATCAGAAAATGACATTTATTGGCACAGATGGAAAAAGGCTCGCCAAAATCATGGCAGATGCCAATATAGATCCTTCTTTTCAAGGGTCTTACATCATTCCTTTAAAAGCTGTAGAAGAAATGGTGAAAACTATAGATGATCCTGAAGCTGAGATTTCCTTAAATTTAATGCACGATAAAATTTCTATTGAAAAATCCAACCTTACCTTAATTACAAAACTTTTATCAGGTCAGTATCCGGATGTTGAAAGAGTCATTCCTGAAAATCCTCAAATGAATATTAGGCTTCACCGAGAAGAGCTCATTACCCTGCTTCGCCAGGTGGCGTTATTTACTGCAGATACAAGCAGTTCTGTCCGATTTATTTTTGAGCAAGGACAACTGACACTAATGGCTACAAGTAGTGAAATCGGTGAAGGAACAGTAATGATGCCAGCTGATTATTCGGGTGAAAGGCTAGAAATTGCTTTTAACCCCTATTATTTTTTAGACATTTTAAAACATAGCAAGGATGAAACTATTCAATTTTCGATTGATGATGCTTTTAATCCTGGCAAAATTACCGACTCAACTTCTGCCATTTTCGTTATTATGCCAATGAGATTAAACGAGGTCCAAGCTAAGGTCTCCCAAGAAGATCATGCATCTGAAAACCCTGCATATACGTAATTTCAGAAATTTTTTAGATGAAACTATATTTTTTCATCCAAAAATTAATCTTTTTATAGGGGAAAATGGGCAAGGTAAAAGCAATTTACTAGAAGCTGTTTATTTTCTGAGCACGGGAAGATCTTTTAGATCTTCTTTTATTAACGAGCTCATCCACTTCGGTAAAGACTATTTTCTCATTGAAGCTGAAATTGAGAAATTAGGCGTCTCAGAGTACCTACGTATTTTTTATGACAAAAAAATTAAAAAAATACAGTACAACTCTACTAATTACAGCTCTTTTTCTCAGTTATTCGGCGTGTTGCCAGCTGTGCTGATGACACCACAAGATATCGATCTCATCATTAGCTCTCCTTCTATTAGAAGACGGTTTTTAAACCTTCATATCGCGCAGCATGACCCCCTATATATCCACCATCTCACAAGATACTGGAAGGCAATGAAGGAAAGAAACGCTATCTTAAAAAAGAGGAAGTTGGACTCTATTGAAATATTTGAAAAACAAATGCTTATCTCTGCTTGCTACCTAACGCAGGCAAGGCAAAAAGGAGTTACAGACCTTCAAGAAACCCTAAAGCAGTTCTCCAGTCAGCTGAAAATAGAAAAAGACACAGTAACATTAGAATACGTTCCTTCTTGTCTCTTAGAAAAGCTTGCCTTTAACTGGCAGAAAAATAGAGATAAAGAAATGATGACAGGATCTACTTTTTACGGTCCCCACCGAGATGATTTTTCTATTGATCTTAACCAGAAGAAGGCTAAACACTTTGCAAGTGAAGGACAAAAAAGAATCATTCTTTCTTTATTAAAATATGCTGAGTGGAAAAGGCTATGCAATAGGGTGCAGCTGCCAGCTCTGATGGGCTTTGATGACTTTGGTATGCATCTGGACCCCATTAATGAAAAAATGCTGGAAAGCAACTTGCAGAGTTTTTCTCAGGTTTTTATTACTTCACCTTGCTTAGAAAAAAAATGGCAGATTACCGACTGCCATACCTATCAAGTAAAGCAAGGACAAATATCTATTTAAAAGTCCTCTAAATGCTTTAAATACATTTCAGCTAAAGGAAACTTACCTTTAGACTCCCCCGTTCTTTTATCTTCAAAAAGCTGAATGATTTTTTTTGCCAACACTTTTCCAAGTTGCACACCTTCTTGATCAAAAGAGTTGATTCCCCAAATAAAACCCTGAAATGCCACTTTATTTTCATAATAGGATAAAAGGGCACCCATAGTCTCAGGATTAAGTTCTGAGGCAAATAAAATGCGATTAGGGCGATTCCCAGGAAAGTCCTTATTAGGATTTTTACTTTTTTCCCCTTTGGCAAGAGCAATAGATTGGGCGAATAAATTAGCTAACAGCTTTTCCTGAGAAGTAGTATTTTCGATAAGAATATCTTCCTTGCACTGACTATTTTTAAAACCAATAAACTCTAATGGGACAACAGTTGTGCCCTGATGAATTAGCTGATAAAAAGAGTGCTGGCCATTTGTTCCTGGTTCTCCCCAGATGATAGGACCTGTCTCAAAGTCTACAAAGTTCCCTTCTTTATCGATTCTTTTACCATTAGACTCCATGTCACATTGCTGAAGATGCGCTGTGAAACGAACTAATGCCTGCGAGTAGGGAATAATTGCTACAGTTGGTAAGTGAAGAAAGTTTCTATTCCAGATTCCTAAAAGAGCTGATAAAAGAGGGAGGTTTTCATGAAGCTTATGACTCAAAGCCATTTTATCCATTTTGCTTGCTCCTAAAAGAACCTGCTTAAAGTTGCCAATTCCTAAAGTAAAAGCAAGTGTGACAGCGCCCACCATAGAAGTTGCTGAATACCTTCCTCCGACAAAGTCCCAAATATGAAAACTTGCTAAATACTTTTCAGGATTGTCCGTAGGACTTTTCTCACCTGTAACGGCGATAAAGTGTTCTTTGGGGTCTAGTCCTTTTTGTACAAAGTGCTTTTTGACAAACTCTTCATTGGTAAGTGTCTCTAAGGTTGACCCTGACTTCGACACCACTACCACTAAACATTTGGAAAGATCTAAACCCTCCAATACTTTGCAAGTATCATCTGGATCTACATTAGAAATAAAATGCGCTTTTCTCCCCTTTATAGAAAAAGTCTGCAGCGCTAAGTAAAGCGCTCTGGGACCTAAGTCGGACCCACCTATCCCTACTTGGATAATGTCTGTATAGCGATCTTGTTTATCTATTTCCTCTAAAAATTCTTTGAGCTTCTTTAGTTCTTGATAAGCCTTCTCACTTACCTGGATTGCCTTTTTAGAAGGATTTTTATCTTCGAAAAAATCCCTCATAGCTGTATGCAAAACTGACCTGTTCTCACTTTTGAACCCTTCAATCTTATTGATCACCTCTCCAGATTGCATGTCTCTCATTTTTTCCAAGGCATCTGTTTCTTTAGCAAGCTCGATTAAGGTATGTATCACCTCATCTGTGACCCTTTCGGTTCCGTAAAATAACTGGAAGCCTAAGGAAGATCCCCTCATTTTTTCAATTCGTTTAGGAGTTAAAACTCCATTTTTAGTCAGATCTATTGGCTTTTTAGCAAGTTTCAATAGTTTTTTATAACTTTTAGAAGCAGTAAAGTCGCACACACACGCACCCTAATTTTTTACACCTAAGATCGCAAAAAAAAAATCGGCTGACAAGTTTTTTTTAATAGTTGTCTAAAAGAAAAGTTTTGTGTAAATTATGTAGCTTGATTTCCGGGGCATAGCGCAGCTTGGCTAGCGCGTCTGGTTTGGGACCAGAAGGTCGGGGGTTCGAATCCCTCTGCCCCGACCAATCTTCTTACTTCAAAGCTTCTATTTATAAAAAGATATATGAGCAAATCGCTCTCTAAACAGCTGATCTAAATTGATATTTGTTTCGTTTAAATAAACCACTTCTAGAAGATTTGTTTTTCCAAACAAGGCAGTGAGGTGCTCCAGGTTGAGCATTCCACAAGAATGTAAATAAAGATTTTTTAATTGATTATCTATTGGAAGATGAGCAAGCCCCCTTCCTGTTATCCTCGTATTAGAAATGCTTATAGTATCTAAATTATTCCCTTTGGCAAAAAATCTAGATAAATGTTCTTCATCAAGCCGATTACACCAGTTTAATCTAAGAGTTTGTAATTTATTATTTTCTGGTAGGTCTGCAAGCCCTTCCCCAGTTGTATCTGTATAAGAACAGTCCAGATACGTTAAATTATGCGCTTTAACAAAAAATGCAGATAAATATCCTTCATCAAGATGGGAGCATCTATTTAATGAAAGGTTCTCTAATTTATTATTTGCTGGTAGGTCAGCAAACCCCTCCCCTGTAATATTAGTACCACCAAGATTCAAAACTTTTATATTTGGACATAGAGTTAAAACTTGAGAAACTTGCTCATCTGTAATACTTGATTTAAAAAAGTTTAAAGATTGAATAGTTTCTCTAGCATCCAAAGAAAAGCTTTGTAAAAAAGCAATCATATCTTCTGGGTCTTTTTCACATTTAACTTGAAGAACTTCTGTTAAGTATCTACCCAAAATCTTTCCATTGGGATCTAATTTTTCATGGAACCTCCTAACAACGGGGAAGGAAAAGAGCCTATCAACATGGAAAGGAGGAGGAGAAGTATCTCTTTCTGTTACTTTGCCAAATAGAAAATTATTAACTACTCGAAAAATATTTTTGATGGGTTGATACATAGGAACAGAAAACAAGTGACTGTATCGTTCTCGTCGTTCATATTGTTCTAAGCTATAGTTATTTAAATATTTTATATCCCTAGGGGTAAGATTTGAAATTGCCTTCACTTGAGGAAGTTGTAATAAAGGTTCTCTTGAATTAAAAAGTTCATAACAAGACGCACTAGCTGTTTTTAATGCAACTTGGCTTTCAAAATCTATATAATTTAAAATATTTCCTAATAACCCTATCTCAACAGGAGATGCAATGAAATTAGTAGCATTAGACATAATTACCTCTTTTATTTTTTTAAAAAAAATTATATTAAATATAATTATTTTTGTCAATATATAATTTAACTTAAACAACTCAGCTTAAAATTAATAAATATATTTAAAATTTAAAAAAAACTATTACACTGAGGCTTTGTAGCCTGATTTAAATAGAATTAGAGATAAACCATGAACCCGAGAATTAGTAGCTTTACTATAGACAATACTTCTCTTTTTTCCACTCCCCACTTTCATAGACTCTAATGCCTTTTGTATCAAAAACTACATCAGTCACTTTTTTCTTTTTTAGATAAGGTAAGAGAAGGCAGTTGATAGATAAGTCGAAGAATAAGAAGAGTTTCAATAGCATGGTCTGAAAACTTAAAAGGACTGCCTATCTTTTTACAAGGAGAAGTCTTCCATTTTAGAAAACCAAAAATTAATGTTTCCGCGATTTATGAGAGATTTGTTATTCTGACGCCAGAATCACTACAGGGTTTTGTTTGATCAGCAAAAAATTTACCTGTGGTTTTTTTATTTCCTCAAGATTTTTCTTTTATAATACCTGAGTTTGGCTTTTCCAAAGAATTAGGCTATAAAGCTCTATATTGGCATGAAAAAGTTATCTTTTCTAAGGTATGTATCTTTAAAAGAATATAGTAACGTTTTCAATATCCAACCCGCTTGTTCAAGCGTTAATGTTTTATTATTCCCAGTATGTTGAACTAAATAACCCTATGTTATTCACAATAGATAAAATAGGGGAACTGATACTATGAGTCATGAATTATACTTATTATTTTTTAGCGAGGGAGTTTAATTAGGGTGGATGTTTTATTTCAATAAATCGCTAAAATCTCTTTGCAGCTCTGACAATTCAGGATGAGCTTCAATTAATCCATCTGGAAACAAACTTTTATAATACCCATCGACATATGGTATGTTCAAAGCATTATACATTGACTTCAGTTCATGAAGGGAGTGATGCCCATTGCTGACTATGAAACTCATCGCGCATAAATTAAACATCCTTAACTCATCTCCCTGCAAACCACCTATTACGATTGCTGGTATCAGGATTAACCCAACCCTACCACCTTGCGATCCTATAAGGGGCATATCCAATTCATACCTCACTTTTTTAGTGAAATCGAACGTCGAGTTAACAAACCATACACTTTTTCCAGGTAAATGAAGAGGAATCTCAGGGCAATATTTATGAATATACCTAGTTTCATAAGTGGACTCAGCATCAAAAATACCCGATTGTTTTGTTAATTGATGCTTTTCTGGATGAGTTAAAACTCTTCTAAGGTCAAAAGCAGGATATTTGCTAAAAATAGCTTGGCGAGAGCTATCCCACAGCTCTTTCATTTTTATTTTAGATGCTTCCTCACCAATGCTTTTCGGCAGCACTTGCATCCCTTCTCCATCATTTAAGTGTTGAAACTGAGGAAAATTAGCATAAGGCCTAAGAAAAAAATTGCCATACTCTCTAATCAACAGCAATTGACAGTGCAAATCTTTTGCTTCCAAACTATGCAACTTATCGTATATCCAAGAAGCAAATTTTTTCTTTTCTTCTACATCTGATGGGATACTATTTTTATACTCCCCTGTATATTCAATAAGTATATCTGGACATTCAGAAATAATGCGATAAAAGCACTGATGAAGGTAGATTTCACTATCATCTGTTTGAGCAATTACTTTTTCAAATGAAGCAATAAAATCAGGAGCTATTGCCTTTGTTACTTTTACTACGGGCTCTTGCAGCATTCTAGGATAGGTCCTAATAACCATAGCCAAAGCAGATTCGAACTCTACCTTTCTTTTGTTATTGAACTTTTTATCATACCTTATTAAGCGTTCTAAAAGTGGACTCTCTTTTAAGTCCTCAATAAATTGAGTGTCTTTGCTCCTATGTTCCCAAAAAGAGGCTAATACCTCTTCTATCTGACTAGATTCTTGAGTGCTATGAATGTGAAAATCATCGAAAGATAAGTTACAGACAGACGATCTTGCATCTTTTATAAAGCTTGTCATGTTACTGCCTTTCAAGTTTTCTAAAAATTAATAAGAAAAGTGTTAAAACCCACTTGGTTTTATTCTGCCACTAGCTGATTAAAAGGGATTTCACCTTCTAAACCAAGATTATCGCCATAGCTTACTGCGGTGCCCCCTGCTGCCATAAACCCTTGAAGCATCCTAACTATTTGATCGCTAGCATACTTTTGCAAAACTATAATGTAATCTAGCTCATCCCATTGTTCTGTTGCAAAAATTTCTGGTAGAATACGATAGGAAATCCCTTTCTTTTTAAGGTGAGTAAAAAGATTGTCAAAATCTTGCAAGACTTCACTGGAAATAGAAGCGTCTTTTACAAAACAAACACCAATATTTACATCTTGAGAAAAAGCATATTCCTCGGACTGAGAAGTAATTAGGTCTTTTCCTTCAATGCTACTCCATTTGAGTGCAGATATAGGAGTTTCAGAATTTTTTAAAGCTAATATAAAATACTCAAACTTTTCCTTAGAAACGCAATAGGTAAGCAAAGCATCATTTTCTAAAGAGGATGCTTCTATTAAAGTAAAAATCTGCAATTCGTCAGGAAGAGAAAAAGATAAAAGATGCAGATAGTCTGAAAGAAGAGTCAGCTGATGCACTTCTTCGCTATACTTTTCTTCATGTTTGGTACAAGAAAAGCTGGGAACATTTCCTTTATATAAAACAACTCCTATGGTCCAAGGTTGGAACTCCTGCCAAAAAACTTGAATAAATTGATGTAAAGCAATTTTGACTGAAGAAAGCAGTGTGTCGTCTTCTATAGGATAGTTCTTTTCAGGAAGACCTAAGTTGAGATCCCATAGGATATAGAACTTGTCTTCTTTAAGTTTTCTTGCCCTTTCTAGTTCTTTACTCCAATCTAAAGAAGACTCATTCCTACAATCCAAAGATAGAATAACTGTGTTGATATTGGGATCGCTTTCGTTGGTAGATGCATTCAGAATGAAGTTTTTTTGATTAACAGTAATGCTTCTATGATCAAATGCGATATCTTCAATAGGTAAATTACTCACGTATAAAACTCATATAATAAATATTTCTTCCTTTATTAACCCAAAGGTCATTAAAAAATGACTGACCATACGCCTCAAAATTATTTATAAAATATGGCTTGGGAAATTCAGGTCTAAAATGAATATTTTCTAAGAAATGGTCAATTACCTGACCTTTGTATGTTTCATCGTCAGTTACAATAAAGGCAGTTCTTTGCGGTTTCAATATAGCTGCTAAATCTCGAATAAACTCCGATTGAAAAAGCCTGTTCTTAGCATGTTTTTTTTTAGGCCATGGATCAGGAAAATTAACAAAGACCCCATCTACTAAATTATCACGAAGATAATATTTAGCAAAATCTTGAGCAGAACCTAAAACCACAAATAAATTGGATAGGTTTTCATTATGCATCTTAACCCAAATTTTTCTCGCCCTGTCAAATCTTTTTTCTACTGCTATCCAGTTCTTATCAGGCTCATTTTTAGCCTTATCAATAATCCATTGCCCATTCCCACTGCAAAATTCAACATGACATGCATTCTCATTTTGGAAGATAGTTGACAAGTTAGGCATAGCAAACTTTAAATGCTCTTCATAATGAGAAGGAATAAATAAAAGTCTTTGAATAATAACCGGTCTCCTATTTTCATAGGAAAAGGGTATCCATAAATCTTTAGCTTTCATGGACAAAAATTATAAGTTTTATGTGGATTTGCATCTACCTAATTTCAGAATTACATATTGTTAATTTCACAAATTCCTATTAAGATAGAAGATCAGATGCTTAAAAGGAGATCACAAAGCATGAAAAGATATTTATTTCTAACTTTTTTTTACATCGGACTGAGTACCACTTTATTTGCTGAATCAGATGTAACTATGAATACAATTCCCCATAAAATAGAGAAGGCAGTGTCTAGTCAGGCATTTTCTTCTATTGATATCAGACAAGTATTTTCTGCGTCTCCTATGATCTATTCTGTTTTACTGTTCTTATCAATATCTTCAGTAACAATCTGGCTGTTTAGCTTATTTAATTTCCGAATGAAGAGACTTCGCAGTAAAGACTTTCATGAAAATATGCAAGGACTTCTAAGCAAGAAAAAATTTGAAGAAGCCCTTAGTTTCTGTCAGCAAAAAAATACTTTACTCGCCAACATGGTTGCTGCTGGAATTCACTCCAGAAAGTATGGGGCGCAAGTAATGATTGACACTATGAAAAATGAAGGTAAAAGAGGATCTGCCTCTTTTTGGCAAAAGCTTTCTTTGTTAAATGACATTGTCATTATTGCTCCTATGTTTGGCCTTCTTGGAACAGTTATTGGTATGTTTTATGCCTTTTATGATGTTAACCGATCTATTGAAAGCATTAACTCCTTATTTGACGGATTGGGAATTGCTGTTGGAACAACAGTAGTAGGCCTTATCGTTGCCATTATTGCTATGATTTTCTATACAACATTGAAGTATCGTTTAGTCAAAATGCTAAGTTTTGTGGAAAACGAAGCTATGTCTTTAACTCAACTAATTGATGCGGAGCGTTAATCAATGAGCTTAATACCTGATGAGGAATTAAAACCTAATGTAGGCATAAACTTTGCCGCTATGATTGACTTCCTTTTTCTAATGCTTGCATTGTTCTCAACGCTTGCTGTTACAAGGGCAACCCTTTATGACTCTGCTATTGATTTAGCACAACTAAACTCAAAGCAAGGAAACAACTTAGCTCTCAATGAACAGGATTTTCACAGAGTAAACTTAAGCATAGACCATAAGGGCAACTATCATTGGGTAACGGAGTTTAATGAGCACTTGATGCAGACTACAGCCCAAGTGCAAGAAGAACTTGCTAAACAGTACCAAACAGGACTGTTACCAAAAAATAAACAACAGACACTTGTGCTTCTTCATATTGATAAATCAGCACCTTGGGATTCTATTGCAAAATTGATTTTTTCTATTAAAGAAGTTGGTTTTGATGTACACCCTATTTATGAATCTGAAAATAGCCAATGAAGCAGTCTCTGTTAACTATATTGCGAAATAAAAAAACCTCTAGAGAGGACTTTCGAAAAGCAGCTAATAAGCTTTGCTCGCTTATTGCAAGTGATGCTGGCAGTTTTCTTTCTGAAGAAAAAATATCGGTAGAGACCCCTTTACAAAAGGGGCATGGCACAAAAGTTGTAGATAATCTTATCTTACTTCCTATTTTAAGGTCTGGAATGGTCATGCTCCCTGCTTTTCTTAACCTTTACGAAACTGCAAAGGTTGGTTTTATGGGGATAAGGCGAGATGAAGAGACAGCATTGCCTCACATCTATTATGAGAATTTTCCTACCATTTCAAAAAATGACACTATTTTTGTATTAGATCCTATGATCGCCACAGGAGGCAGCACTATTGCTTGTCTTAAAAAACTAGAAGCTTATAAAGCTACTTTATCGAATATCTTTGTTATAAGCTTGATCTCTTCCAAGCCAGGGGTAACTTTAATTAAAAAAACATACCCTGACGTTTCACTTTACTCCATCGCTGTAGACCCTTCATTGAACGACAAAAAATTTATCTTACCTGGACTTGGAGATTTTGGAGATAGGTTTTTTGGTACCTAGCTTCTCCTTTTATTTTCACAAATAACTTGTTGGCAATTAACTTAGTTAGCGATAAGGTTTTACCTATTTTTTCTAAATTAGGTATTAAAATGGCAGCTTCCACCCCCGTTACTCATCTAACTCATTTACGAACTTTTCCTCTATGTAGTGAGGTTGAAGCTGATTCAGAAAGAACTTTTTTTGTTAGTGAACTACCTGTAGAACTTATTAAACTCATCAATTCACATATTGCCAGCCCTCAGCAGGAAGGTGATTTACAATCTAGTTTTAATTTTCTTTTCCACGCCTCGCAAGTTTGCCAAGAGAAATTCCCAGAGCAAAGCTTACATTTTCAAGGAGAATGTGAAAAAACTATTCTAGCAGCAAATAACTCTCTTTCAGGAATTGACCATCAAAACTTTATTGACCATCAAAACTTTGAAGATAAAATAAAAGTAGCGGAATCCTACATTCTTCTAGGAAAGCTTACCGGGGCAGAAACTTGTTTACATGAGCTTCAAAATTATTATAAGGAAAAGCAATATTCAGACTGTCACCTTACCTGGCAACTCATTAAACTTTTTAGCAAATTTGCTGAAGCTTACATGCAATCAGGAGAGATAGACAAAGCCAAAGAACAAATACAAGAAGCTAACAGTTATATTCCTAAAAAAAGCTTCTATTATCAACCAATTACAGCTCTATTAGGTCTTGCTAAAACCTGCGCTACAATTGGTTTAAATAAAGAAAGTGAAACTCTTTTTAATCATGCTGAAAGCTACCCCCTTGGACTTTCCTACGAACTTCAGAGGCTGCAAGATATTGGAAAAGCTTATCTTCAACTAGGAAATGTAGAGCAAGCAAAAAAAATCTTCGAAAAACTTCAAAAATATATAAAAAGTTCTTCATCCAGCTTTGTTGTTACCTCTAGTTTCACAAAAACCATCAATTGTTTGTTAGATCTTAGACAAAGTGTGCCCGCTCAAGATATCCAGTTATTTGCCTTGAGTTTTTTGCAAGACTGTAGTGCATATGGCTTTAAAGCAAGTTCTCACTTTATTTGCTATTCTTATGCGCGTTTTGGCCTATACGATGAAATGATTAAGATTGGTAGCCCGCAAATATTGCTAGATATTATTCAAGACTGTATTGAGGCAAAAGATAATGATCTAGCCCTATCGCTACTAGCGGAATGTGAAAATTTCCAAATTTCAGACTCTAGAGAAAAATCCAATTTTTTATTAGATCTTACCTATGCTCATACTCAACTGAAAAGTTTTGATAGAGCTAAAAACCTTGCGGAATGTGAAAATTTCCAAATTTCAGACTCTAGAGAAAAATCCGATTTTTTATTAAATCTTGCCTATGCTCATATTCAACTGAAAAGTTTTGATAGAGCTAAAAACCTTTTAGAAAAGTCTGAAGCATTACTAAGTAGTAGTGGTCATTGTCCACAGCAGAAATCCATAAGTTATGCCTATGCTTACTTTTCTTTGGGGGATACTGAAAAAGCTAAATCTTTTTTAGATGCAAAAAGTAAAGATATGGATTTTTCGTGTATCAAGGATGCAACTAATACTTATATGCATATTGGATGTTTCTCAGAGGTTAAGGATATTTTACAAATAGCTGAACAAAAAACTGCAAAATTTTATCTTGCCGACAGAGAAATGAAGCTTTTAGAGATTATTAAAATATATATTAAGCTTAGCACCTTAGATGACAAGGAAAGTGATAATCTACTGGAACATGTTAAGAATATCATGGACACATTCACGATACCAAGCTATCGAATCAGCTCTCTCATGAAACTTGCAAAAGCATATAATAATACTGATACAGCTCTATCCGATGCTTTCTTACAAGAAGCACTAGCTATAATAGGTCATACATATAAAGAATTTCCCTCTTCTATAATTTTTAATTCTTTAATAGCAATTGCCTTAGGGTACATTGACCTACAAAAGCCTGAACAAGCCAAAATTTACTTATTAGAAGCTAAAGAAGTAATACAAAATAATATGCCATCTATAAGCTTTCCATTCTTGTTCGAACTTGTAAGTATTTATATTCAGCTAAAAGATTTGACAGAAGCAAAAAATATCTTACAGGAAATTGAAAGTAATCTTTTTAGATTTGACCAAAAAGATCAAATACCTACTTATTTTATTAGGCTCAGCAATAAATACGCTCAATTAAAAGACTTTTCCAAATCTGAAGAATTATTAGAAAGAGCTAGAGGTTACGCAGGAAACGCTATAGGTTTTCACGGTCGCTTAGGAAACTACTTCACTAAGACAACCTCTCATTCAGCTCCTTTCTTTCTTAGCGACCTTAACAGCTCTTATAACTTCTTAAATAGGCGCATATTTATACATGAGCTGAAAAGCTCAAGGGTTTAGCTATGGCTTCTGCTTCCCTTACCTCTTGCTTTTTAGACTCAACTCCAATAGAAATTTGCGATTTAATAGGTTCTTTTTCAGACTTTTATTCGAGGTTTCAACTTCTAGAGCTGACACATAAAAGAGGAACTCCAGTTTTTCAACAAAGGACAGATGAGATCCTTGCTTTAGCTAAAAAGCGAATTTCTGCATTGTGTTCAGATAAAATTTCCCTTTCGATAGACCTGGTCAAAATTTATATACGACTTAATAACACCGTTGAAGCTAACGGTCTTTTAAAGGATATTGAAAAGCGAGCTCAAGCTCAAGCTAGAGGCACTAAACTTAAGATTTCAATCCTACTTGGTGAAATGCATCACCGGCTAAATAATGTCGCTGCATTCGAGAGCATTTTCCAAAGCATTGAAAGTGACGCTCTTGCGATAAAAGAAGAAAGCTCTTTAGATCGACATGATAAATTCCAGGTATTATTATTTCTTGCTTATGCTTATCAAAGAATTGATGAAGCGGATCAGTCAAATAGAATCTTTCTAATAATTGAAGATCTTATCGAAATTATTAGCGATGATCGTGAGAAAATCGAATATTTGATAAGCCTAGCTGAAACTAATTATCTATTAGGAAAATTTAATAAAGTCGAAGAAATATTAAAAAATGCTATAGAGCTTGCCAATAAGATTGATAATGTTTTTGCAAAAATTCATGACTTGAAGAAAGTCATTATACATTGTTCAAAATTAAATATGAAAACTGAAGTTGAATCAGTTTTTCAAAAAATAAAAGCTCTTACTAGTGAATTACATTTTAGTTACTCTAAAGCATCCATGTTGGTGCGTATAGCTGAAGACTGTCCTATGTTAGGAAAATCAGAAGATGCCATCGAGCTTTTACAAGAAGCAGAAGGGATTTATCATAATATTAAAAACGGGGGCAAAAATTATATGGCCTGTAAAACTTCTTCGTTAATAGAACTAGCTAGCGTCTATATTAAACTTCAAAACCCCGATGAAGCAGAAAGAATATTAAAAGACGCAGAAGAAATTGCCGAAACTTTATCAGAAACAAGTAAAAGTAATAATTTTCTAGAATTATCTAAACTCCAAGCTGTATTAGGTAATTTTGATAAAAGTAGTGGGCTTTTACGGAATGTTAGCCTTAAATGGAAAACAAATTTTTCTGAAAAAGTGGAAGCGATAGAAAAAGCTATTATTTATAAAAACGCATATCTTCTAAACACAGAGTTATTTTGAACCTTCCTCATGGATAAATTAAGGAGATTTTGGATGAGCGCAATTCCTTATGGACAACCTTCTTGTGGCCGAATGGTATATTTTGACTTTTTTCTAGGAAGGTAAGGTGGGGTTACTTCTAAGTTAAATGACCTTTTAAGAGAATTCATATCTCTTAAAGTCTTCTCGGTCCACTTAGGGTCGAAGTTTTCTTCTAAGTAGCTTATACTTTTTAAAAGCTCCGATAACATTTCTAATCTCTGGGTCATATACTGGTCTTTTGCATGAAAATCAGAAAACAAATAAAATAAATCTTGTTTGAGATTATTTATAAGAGCCAGCCTTTCTTCAGACAGCTGAATGAATTTATATAAGCCTTGTGCATCATCATAAGAGCTTCTTTGCAGGATTTGTGTTATTCTTTCAATACTTTCTATATTTTTCTCGATTGAATCAAACACCATTAAATCAAGCGCTGCCACTGAGCAACAAACCCCAAAAAGCATTAAAAAGAATTTATATAACATAAAACTCCCCTCTTTTTTAGTGATAAGTTTTTTAAAGTTTTTTTAGAAGACTTGATTTAGATAAAGCTACTATATACAATTCTAGCTTCACCCCGAGAAGAGCTGTCAATGACTATAAGTTTTATAGAAAAATTGGAAAATGCTAAAAAGATATCTTTTTTTGACAAGCGCAACTTGTCAAACCTTTTTCTAGACTTTCTTGCAAAATGCAAAAATTTAGAATTTTTAGAGATCTCTAATGTACACTCTTTTGATGAAAAAAAAGCTGTTTCCTCTTTTCATGCAATTAAAAACCTAAAGTTTCTTTACCTAAAAGACTGCGAAGCCATCACAGATGGAATTGTAAGTGCTATCCCTCAAGGGTGCTTAACTATTGACCTCTCTATTTTTGATGCAAATAAAAGAGACTGCCTGACAAATGAAGGATTAATTAGGTTGTTAAATATATGCTCTAAACTAAAAGAAATACACCTATATGGAAGAAAGCATTTATCCGATGCAGTTTTTTTACAATTTACTTCCTCTATTCAGTCTATTGTTTTTCCTGGGAAAAATGGGGGCAAATTAACGCAGCAATCCTTGTTTTACTTATCTGAAAAATGCCCCTATCTTCAATCTTTAAAAATGGGATCTTCCCCTTTTAAAATTGATGCCTTTCCAACTTTAAAGACACTGCATGTTTTAGATTTGAGCTTTTGCAAGATTTCCTCAAAACTTTTTATACCGAAAATGGAAAAGCTGACCTCTTTTTATCTCAAAGCTGTTGGAGTCATTTCTGATGATTTAGTAACTAGTTTAGTAAAGTCATGCCCAAATCTTAAAAACCTTTTCCTTTCCTTTAACGACATCTCAGACCAACAAGTGGAGCTTCTAACAAAAAACCTACCCTTTCTCTCTGTGTTAGATCTTTCCCGATCACAAAAAATAACAGATAGATCACTAGAGATCATTTCTCAAGCTGAGCAATTAAAAAAAATCAACATTTTAGGATCCCCTCTTTCCATCTCTTGTATAAATGCTCTTATTAAGAAAAGACCTGATTTAGAAATACTTGCTTGACTTAAAATGGCATAAAACGATTTAATAACAACTCATTTCCAAGCCCAGGTGGTGAAATTGGTAGACACGCCAGATTTAGGTTCTGGTGCCGTAAGGTGTGGGGGTTCGAGTCCCTTCCTGGGCAACTTTCAAGTTGTTACTTTCTAAAAATCCATAAAATAATATTTAAAACAACCGTCATAACAAAGCTTACAATTAACATCGTAACAATTGGAAAATAGACTGTTGTTTTTTCACCTTTCAATTTGATATCCCCTGGAAGCTTGCCAAAGCCAAGACCTAGCTTTGACCCTATAAAGAGAAGTATCCCAACAGAAATAATTACCGCCCTATGATTATGAGCAACTTTGCCAAGCTAGTTCCATTCATGATTTTGCCATTTTGTGAGCTGTTCAACCATTGCCTTATAATGGCTTCCATGCCAGTAATATTTTAGGCAATGAGGACACTTTACGACTTCATCAAAACTCTTTAATTTATCCGGTATTTCAGACTGATTTACCTCGATTAGCTCTGTATTGCAAATAAGACACCTGGAAAGTGGGTTAAAAAGCCAGTTGACCTCAAGTTTTTGTGTTAACTCTTCTACACAGCTATGGAGCCTAACACTCTTAATGTAAACTATTTTCTTCACCCCTTCATTCAAAAAATGTTTATCTTTAGTGAGCAAATAACGATCTTCCTTAACAGCACGCTCTTCTATGAAAATATCACTAAGACCATCTAAAATTATCAAGGTATCATACCCTGCTATCCTAAGCCACTTTCCTAAATTAATTAGCATTTGATCGCATATAAACTTCATGTGTAAAGTAATAATTTTATAATTAAATAATTATTTGTTTTGTGGTATAATACTATTTAATTAAATAGTAAATAAGTTAGTTAAATGGTAACGCAAGTAGACAATCAGCCTTTAGTGGATGGTCACCCAGTTCCTTATGACTATTCTGAACACAAGACTGTTTTTGACAATCTTTTTCAGAAAGCAAGAGCAAACTGGGATAAAATATCACAAGGGATGCATTTTGTAAGGCTTAACCTGAACCTAATGCATTCTTTAGACTATCTAGATAAAGATTTGGCTAAAGATCTCATAGCCAAATTAAAGCTGCCTGTTTTCTCGTCCTTAGGTGGAGCTTTTGAAAGGGTTAAGGAAAACTTCTCACAGCTAAGAAGTGACGCCACAGCTGAAGATAGTGAAAATGCTAAAATCTCGGCTTTAGGGACGTTTATGGGAGCCTCTGAAATACTTGGTAATGTGGAAACCTTTATGGAAGGCACTCAGGAAATTTTTGATACAGCTCTTCCTGAAGTCTTGCAAACATGTAGTTTAGCATTAGGAAATATTGCCTTTTTAGGAACTCTTTTTTTGCATATTAGAAAAGTTAGAGACGCAAAACATCTTCTTATCGAAGATAAAGATCTTTTTGAGATGGTTAAAAAAGGAGGCACTACAGCGGAAAGCGCTATGCGATTTTTTATCCATAAACATCTTGGCTTAACACAAAAAGAGCTTGACCTACTTTTAGAAGAAGGAGATCGAGAAAAAATAACCTTGATCCAGGAGTTACAGAAAAAATTCACTTTTGATGAAGATATACTTTCTATCGTCGAAGATGAAGTAAGTAGGTATTTTCAAGGTACCTACACTGATCCGCTTTCTAAAAGGTATCTGCAAATAAAAAATGGACGTATAGCTCATTATATGGCGCAAAGTAACCCTATGACAAAAGAGCTAGATACCTCCATTGAAAAGCTTTGTAACATTGATCGAGAAATAAACTCTCGCATACCTATGAAAATAGCTCACTTGCTTACCCAAAAAGAAAAAGCTTTTATCCGAAAAACGAATAAAAAAACTTTTGTGACTTTAAAAAAAGTAGAATTGATTTTAAAAAATAATGGAAACTTGCAACCTTCGGACATTCCTAATTGCGAAAAATTAGAAAAAGCTATGCCCCTAATTATGGAAAATATTGAGTTAATTTCGAAAAAGAATATCTATACACGTATAGCAAAAATCGCATTAGGCTTGATAACGTTGACAGCATTAGTGTTTTTAACATTTCAGATCTGGATACCTGTTGCTTATGCCTTACTCATCTTAGTCTCGGTTGCCAGGTTTGTCATTTTCTTAAAAACGAAATCGTATGAAAGAAAACACTTGCATAATGTGACTATTTAAGTAGTCTTAAAATAAAAAAGCGCTGCTTTGACTACTTTTATTGGCACCTCAGGGTGGCATTATGACCATTGGAAGGGACCTTTTTATCCTAAAAATTTACCTTCTGATGAAATGCTACCTTACTATGCAAATCTCTTTAATACAGTAGAGATTAATGCAACCTTCTATCATTTACCTAATAGGAAAACCGTCCTCAAATGGGCTGATTCTGTAAACAGTTCTTTTATTTTTTCAGTCAAAGGATCGCGTTATATAACTCATACAAAAAAATTAAAGGACTGCAAGGCAAGCTTACAAAAAATAAAAAAGGCCGTTTCTTTTTTAGAAAAAAAAGAAGGGCCGTTTCTTTTCCAGCTGCCTCCTCATTTTGCCGTCGACTATGAAAGACTAAAAGAGTTTTTACAACTAGTAAACATGCATAAAGTATGTCTAGAATTTAGAGACACGTCATGGTTTACCGAAGAAATCTATGAACTTTTAGTCCAGCATAAAGTGGCTTTTTGCATTTATGAGCTTGATTATGCTTTATCTCCTTTAGTCATAACATCGAACTTTGTTTATATACGCCTTCATGGACCTAAGGGTGCTTACCTCGGAAGATACTCCAATAAAGATCTAGGATTCTGGGCAAGTAAAATAAAAAAATGGAAAAACTTAGGTAAAGATGTATATTGTTACTTCAATAATGATGAAAAAGGGTATGCTCCCATAAATGCCTTAGAGCTAAAAGAACTATTATGAAAAGTTTTTTACTACTTTTATTATTAACACCTTGTCTCTTACTCTCAAAAACAAATCTTATTATTCAGGATGCTATTTTGAAAGTAGATATTGCCAATGACCCCGTCTCTAGAAATAAAGGATTGATGTTTGTAAAACACCTTCCTGAAGATGAAGGGATGCTTTTTGTTTTTGAGGAAAAACAAAAAGTAGCATTTTGGATGAAAAACACTCTCATCCCCTTAAGCATTGGGTATTTTGACGAGAATAAAAAACTTCTACAAGTTGAAAATATGTACCCTCAACAAACAAGACCTCTTAAAAATTACCCTTCTAAAAAAGCAATAAAATATGCCCTGGAAGTAAATATTGGATGGTTTGAAAAAAACGAGGTCCCTTTAGGTAGCTATTTTTCTTTTGAGTAAAATCCACTACTTCAAATCCTTTTTTATTTGCTCAATATCCTTTTGAATGACAAGTAAGTCCGGATCCGTACTATGGTTTTCAAAGTCTTGCTTTAATTTCTCTAAATCTTTTTTAAGCTTCTCATCTTCAGGATCAATACTGGAAAAAATTGTTTCAAAGTGATCTAAAACCTTCTTCTTATTGTTTTCAAGAATCCGCATAATTTCCTGTATTTGACCATCTAATGAGCCCACTACAGATGCATCTGCTGTTTTTTTCTGCCTTTCAATACTTTGAATAGTCCCATAATTGTCGTGAATATTATCTACATGTTCATATAATTCTTTTAACAAATCAGCAGCTGTTTTTTTATCACCCATGGAAAATGTCTCCTTTACCTGCATTTTATCTTTACTTATAGTAAAGTTAATTTTAACGCACTATCAGAAAATATAATGACAGAGTTTTCACGAGATGAACTATATCGATTTTTACACGAAATGTTTACATGGATCAACCAACTAACAGAAAGAAAAAAAGAGATATCTAAAGAGGAGCTCCATCAATTTTTTTTACCCAATTTAAAGATATACACTAACGAAGACCTACCCATCTGCGGTCTTGACAGCTTCTATAAGCATATTCAAATTTCAGTAGAACAATACAAACACTCTTACGCTAAGCTCCCTTTTAAAGAATGTCTTATTGAAAACAATAAAGCAGCTGTTTATTACACCATACACGCTATTACTGAAAGGGATGAAAAATATAACCTCCTAGCAATGTCATTTTTTGAACTAGAAAACAACAAAATTTCTAAATGGTTTGAAATAGTTACTGAAAACGCTAGCGCATGAAAAAATTTCTATTTTTTTTAGTTTTTCACACCTTTCTTTTTGCTGAAGTCGTCATAAATAACGTTACATATAATTTAGATTATATTCCTTGGTATACCGGATCGTTATTTTCCCTGAGCGCAGAGACAGTTCCCAAAGGTGTTTTCGAAATCCAGCCCTACCTCTTTGTTACTACCAACTATGGCAACTTCAATAATAGCTGGTCTTTTAAAAAAGCAGAAAACAAAGAAGTGATCGTTAACCC
Organism: Chlamydiae bacterium CG10_big_fil_rev_8_21_14_0_10_35_9; assembly: GCA_002773835.1. Classification (GTDB taxonomy): domain Bacteria; phylum Chlamydiota; class Chlamydiia; order Chlamydiales; family SM23-39; genus 21-14-0-10-35-9. The sequence goes on from PFAC01000039.1 coordinate 25,793, forward strand.
TCAAATGATTTTTTATTACGGATTTACGAGCTTTTGGGATATGGAATTAATTGTGCAAACTTTTTCTAGATTTAGACAGTCTAAAAGCGCAACAAGACTAGGAGACTCTTCCCTTCTATTTGGGTTCCAGCTTTTACGAGAAACCAAAAGCCTTCCTTTTATCCGATTTACTATTAATGAAGTTTTTCCAACGGGGAAGTATGATAAATTAGACCCCAACAAAGAGTTCACTGATTTATCAGGAAGAGGTACTTTTGAAACGCAGCTAGGAATCCAGCTAGCAAAACTTTATGATTGGTTGCCTTCCAATCCAATAAGGTTCAGAGTAAATTTTAATGTTAACATCCCCTCTAAAGTAAGGGTTAAAGGCATAAGCGGCTATGGTGGAGCTGTAAACACTGACGGAACAGTTGACCTTGGCCTCAATTTTTATTTTCTCTTCAGCCCTGAAATTAGCCTTACTCAAAAATGGGTGGTTACTACTGATCTTATTTATTATTCTTCAGAAAAAGGCTCTTTTTCAGGAAGAAATGGGCAAATAAATGGGGTAGAGGCAGAAGTTAATGCCCCGAGAAGTAATGACATTCAGTTTGCCCCGGCTATCGAATATAACTTTAACGAAAATTTGGGTTTAATTTTTGGCACTTGGTTTAACATTAAGGGAAGAAACACACAAACATTTGCATCTGGTGTTATATCTTTTATTGGCGTTTTTTAATAAAAAAAGCTATATTTTTAGCCTTATTTTTTTAATTAAGGAGCAATCAATGTCTTTTATACTTTCCAATTTATCAATTAACCCCTCTACCATTAAAAGCTATCACAGTACTTTAAAAAACCAAGTTCTTGAATATCCTCTAGCGTCTATCGTCGCTACTGTAGCTGGAGCAGTTTTTGGTTTTAAAGCATTAACCTCTTATACCATTATCGGCTCACTGGCACTAGGACCTGTTGCACTTGCAGCTAGTGCGCTCAGCTTAAATCATATGATTAAACATAGAGAAAACTTTCTAAAGTTATGCAAGTTAGCTGTTGATTACCATAAAAGAGCACAACCTAAACTTGTTATTGCAAATAAGACTACTCAAATTAAACTGCAAATAAGGGCTAATGATAGTGCAGAAAATGCAACTAAAATGGTTGGCTCGGCTCTTGCCAACTTGAGAGCTAGGGCTACTGCTAAAAGACAACCTGCTAGCTAAGAATTGATCAGAAAATTCTTAGTCTTTTCAAGCAAAAGATTAATCAGTGCTTGATTTTCAGGGTACATGTGCTCTGTCTCTAAATTTTCTACTGTTTTAGGCTCCGGAATAATATTCTGGAGCCTTTCTGCTGACCTGAATGGGACTAGTTTATCATAAAGACCATTGATGATTAAAAATCGGTTTTTTAAAAAAGGAGCATGTACAGCAGGCTCTATTGGTCTAAATAAAAAATTGGCCAAATAAGCTAAAGGGGTCTTTAACCAGATGGGACCCGGTAAGTTTGCATAAAAAAGATCAAAAAGTCCGGCCCCTCCATAACCAATTACACTAGGTCCTAGCTTGATTCCACTTTTTTGAGAGAAGTGATAGGTAGCTGGGATAAAAATAGCTCCAAAGCTAAAGCCTGGGATACTAATAGGCTTTTTTTCACACCATGGCTGCGTTTGCGCCCACCTTACTACACTTAGAAGCTGAGATGGCACATTAAATACATTTTGCCTAATTGCTTTTAATCTAAATAACCCTCGATAGCTTTTTATATTCCTTATGACTTGTGGATATTCATAAGAGATAATAGCAAACCCTCTTTGATCATTTAGATAATTTAGACTTTTTTTACCCGTATCCAACCCTGAAATCAATAAAATACAAGGTAGCCCTTCTTCTGGAATATTAACCGGAAGAGAAACAGTGCAGTTAACAAGCCCCACACCTCTTGAGTCTAAGACTATATCTGTATAGATTCTTTTTTCAAATTCATCTTCTGATGCATACGAAGATTCCTGTAAAAGGGTTGGGAAAGCTGTATTTCTCATAAGAACACTAATAGGGTCACACCATGACTGCCAACTTCTATATCCCAAATAAACCAGTAATAATGCAACAAGAGTTCCTAAAAAAAGCTTTAAAACATAATAAATCCATTTCATAGGAGCTTTTTTAGCGAATATGCTTTTTTGTCTATGTTTTTAAAAACAGCTTCTCTTTTGAAAATAGTCTTGATGGTAAATTTAGATATATCTAAGTTTTTCTTCAGCTCCGTCCATTTGATGGGAGCTGCAACGGGAGCCTTTTCCAAGGCTCTTACTGCATAAGGGGCAACAGCTGTTTGTGCAAAGGCATTTCTCATATAGTCAATAAAAAGCTTGTTCTTTCTTTTTTCTTTTCTAGGGTTGATCGTGTAGTCATCAGGGTTATTTTCTACTAAAATCTCACCTATTTGTTTCGCAAACCCCCTTACCTTTGTGTAGTCCAAGTCTCTTTTTATGGGAACAATAACATGTACTCCTTTAGACCCTGTTGTCATAACAAAAGGAGTGATACGAAACTCTTTTTCGAAAAGTTCTTTTAAATCAAAGGCTCCTTGCACAACAACTTCAAAGTTCTCTTTAGGAGGATCCAAATCAAAAATAAGCCTGTCAGGCTTATGTAAACTATCTTTTCTGCTTAACCATATATGAGGAGTAATACAGGCCTGGTTGGCCAAATAAACAAGAGTTTTCTTGTCATTGCACACTACCATAGAAATACTACTTTTACCTTCCCGCTTAACAGATTTTGTTTTTACCCATTTAGGAAAGTAATCAGAGGCATTTTTCTGCACAAAATGCTCTTGAGCAATTCCATTAGGATAACGAAACATGGTAACAGGCCTGTCTTTGATAAGTGGCAGCATCAGGTCAGCTATATTAAGGTAATATTCTATAAGGTCTTTTTTAGTAATTTTAGACTTTGGAAATAACACTTTTTCGGGGTTTGTTATTTCTATTTTTTGTTTCTCTACGGTGATTTCATAAGAGGTTTTTACCACTTTTAGTCCCTTTATTTATCAGATCTAAGTCCTAAAAAACTAGGATGCCTTAACTTTTTATCTTTTGTACGCTCAGTAAAAGCAATCTTTGCAACTAACTTCGGTTTAACATAGGTCACATTTTTTTCTTTGATAGAATCAGTAAAGTAAGATTTCTTTGACGTGAGCTTCTCTAATTTTTTACTCAAAAGCATGAGCACCTCTTCACTAAATCCCGTACCTACTTTTCCTGCGTATCTTAATTTTCCCTTTTGGTAAAAACCCACTAATAAGGCTCCAAAGCCCTTTCTTGCCCCTTGAGGTTTTGTAAAGCCCCCTATGATAAAGTCATCATCGTTTACAGCTTTAAACTTTAACCAATCTCTTGTCCTTTTTGATTTGTAAGTGGAGTCTTTTCTCTTGGCAATAACTCCTTCAAAACCTTGTTTAGTGACTTGCTGATAAAAAGCCCTTCCATTAGTTAACCTGTGACTGCAAAAGCGAGCAACTTTATTAAATTTCAATAAATGCTTAAGGTGTTTTTTCCTCTCTTCTAGAGGAAGTTTTCTCAAATCTCGGCTGTCAAAGTAAAGAAGATCAAAAATAAAAAAAGTAAGCTGCATCTTTTCAGTAGGACAGATGCGATGCATACGTGTTTGCAATTTTGAAAAACTATTTAACTTTCCTTCTTCTGTTACAATTTCTCCATCAATTATGTAGTTTTTCAAAGATAGAGTTGTAAGAGCATTCAAAATTTCAGGATAGGTGTTATTAATAAGTTTGTGGTTTCTGGAATACATTTTAATGGTATCTCCTTTAGCAAAAACAAGGCACCTTATTCCATCGAACTTCTTTTCAAATATCCATCCTTTTTCAAAAAAAGGCTTTTTTTCCAAGGTAGCTAGCATGGGAGATATCCAATTAGGCTGCGGCTCTTTTTTTGTCATTTTTTTCCTGCTTGTATCTCTTTCATGGACTTGCCGCTTTTTGCTGATTTAGTTTGTGATTTTACAGGGTTTTTACGACTATTAGCTTTCTCATCTTTCATTTTGATTAACAACCAATTTTTATCTCGAAAATGCACAAGAGCAAACCCACCTTGAAGTTTTTCTCCTTCTAGCCAAACTTCAATATGCCCCTCCTTAAAGCATTTTGACATAGGCTTTTCTTGTAAGTTTTTATACTTACCTTTATCCCACACCATTACAGTTCCAGCTCCGTACTCCCCTTCAGGTATGACCCCTTCAAAATTGGCATATTCCAAGGGGTGATCTTCGGTAAGTACAGCTAGCCGTTTTTCTTTAGTAGATAAGGAAGGTCCTTTAGGAATAGCCCATGACTTTAAGGTGTTGCCAACCTGCAGTCGAAAGTCATAATGTAGTCGCGAGGCATCATGCTTTTGGATCACAAATTTTAAATTTTTAGAGGATTTGCCTTTTTTTCCTTTTGGCTCGGGCGTTTTCTTGAAATCCCTTTTTTTTCTATAGGTAGAAAGACTTTTTTCCATACTACGTTGTTTTTTTTGATCGGGAAAATTTTTTTCTCTTAAAAATAAGAACTGCAATAGCTAGCGCAGTTAATATAAAAAAAGCTATTATGCGCTCTGAGTTAAGTATTTCTTTGGCATTATCCGATGTTAACTCCAAAGTAGAGAGAAAAATGGTATTGCTATAAAAAATAGACTCTAAAAAACCCCAAATGAAATGAAATCCGAATACAAAATAAAATCCATATAATAAGTAAGAATACCCTAAAAGCAGCCCCATGGAAAAAGCAGTAATCGGATAAAAATCATTCACGTGATACACAAAAACACTTGCATACAGTACTGAAGAAAGAATAACGGCAACATGAGAAGGGAAAGCTTCTGCTAATTTCTTTAGAGAAAAACTTCTAAATGCCAATTCAAAAGCAAATGCGCTTATGAGTGAAGACAATAAATATAAAAAAAAGGCTGCAAAAAAAGATTTTGCAGAAAAATCGATACCAGTAAAAGTGATTATATTAAATAACCAAACAAGTAAAATGACCCATAATATACTGAGAGCTCCCCAAAATACACCTTTGAAAAAAGGTAAGGCCTTTTTCTTGGCGGAAATGAATTCTATATCTTTCCATTTACTTTTACTTAAGATAAATTTGACAAAGAAATAGGTCATTAAAGTTATCACAAAAAATACACCCCTGAAAATAAATCTTCCGTAATCTAGGTCTAGAATGGGGTTATACACGCTAAAGGACAGTAAATGAAATCCACGGTAAAGTGTCTCATCATAGATAATCTGTGAGCCTCCAATTGTAAAAATAATAAATAAAAGAACTTTTACCACTGGATTAAAAAAATCAACTACATGTCGCATATAAAGTGTATATAAAATTTATTTTAAAATAATCATGTGATTGATTTAACACAACACCCATAAACATTTACTTTTATTAAAAAATTACGTAAAATACTAATTTAGAGAATAACAAAAATTATTATGAAAGAAATAAATTTAAATAAAGAAGTTAAAGACTACAATAAAGACGAATTAAATTTTGAAAGTTTTTCTGTAGAGCTCCCTCTTCATAATCTTTTATTGCTTCCGACTAATTTCCCGGCTTTTTTTTCAAAAAATTGCTTTACCTCTTTTTTCTCTTTTAGCTTTTCCCCTCAAATCCAAATCGAAATTATTGTTACTGAAAATGAACAAGACAGAGAAAGTGAACCTAAAAAGGCAATGAAAAAGCATGAGAAACAAATGAAATATTTGCGAAAAATAGAGCATTTTTACTTAATACAAGAATGGTTTAGGCAGTTCACTTTACAAAGTGAAATCAGTACAATTAAAGAGAAGTCCTTTAGTAGAATTTTTTAAAAAAAGAGCAATATGTCTTTTCAAATAATATCTAATTCACTTACGCACAGGATTTTTCGTGGAATGTATCCGGTTAACTACACAAACTTTCCTCACGAAACATTTACAGCTTTTAAAATTGGCGTAGTTGCCAATGAGCGTTTGTTATTTCTAGTAAAAGCCTTAACCTTTACCCGGCTTTTTGCAGCAGTTAAAATTAAAGGCGAATACCATATTTTTATTAACTCTTGCTCTCTATTTCAGTATTTTCATACAAAAAGAGCGATGCAAATGTTTAAAGCAGCTCCAATTTCCGGCATTTACTACCCTTTAGCTTCCTTTACCAAGTAAGCTTGACTTTGATTAGGTAGACCGGGAAGGTTTATGATTTTTTGAGAGGTATTCTTAAAAAACTCATCACACGCCCTTTTTACTCCTGGAAGAGTATTTTTCTTACTAAAAATTTTAGGATCACAATAGTCATCAATGAGGAGTATCCCATTGTCAACAAGTCTCGGATAAACGTGTTCCAAAGCTGTTAAAGTGGATGAATAAAAGTCCGCATCAAGATGTGCAAAGGAGATTTTATTCGGAAGATTCAAGGGAAGTGTCTCATCAAAAAAGCCTTGGCATATTATTGGTTCTTTAACTTTCAGCTTTTTACAGTTTTCCAGCAAAGTTTCTCGACTCGCTTTAAACCACCCCTTACCAACCCTTTTATTATCTAAGAAATCACATTTTCTTATATTTTCAGCGTTATCCCACAAATCCTTATCAGATTTTTCGGGAAGGCCTTCAAAAGAATCATAAACAAAAAGTCTTTTATCAGAGGCGACACTATCTAAAAGCTTTTGCATTAAAATAGCTGTAAATCCTTTATAGCAACCTAATTCCACTACTTCCCCTTCTGTCTTTTCTAACAAGACCCGAGATAGTAAATGGTAAAGGTTTAAGAGCTCTGCAAATCCCATCATAGCTCTATTTTTTTCATAGATCTGATAGAAAAAAGCTAAATCTATATGAGGGTTCATAGAAAGAGTGGGTAGAAAGGGCAGTTAAACCTGCCCTAAAAAAATTAATTATAAAACTTTTCTAGATCTTTTCTAAGTTCTTTTCTCGTCGATAAGTCTAAGTACATCATATGACCTCCGACGTAATTTTTCATAGAAATGTTTTCCCTCATCTCTTCTGGAAGGTCAAGCTGCTGAAAAATATATTCATTATTAAAAAAAGGAGTAGCAAGATCGTAATAACCATTTATAACAAAAACTTTAAGCTCAGGGTTGACCATCATTGCTTGGCGCAAAAATGGTTTTATATTTAGAAATTTAAAGGAAACAGGAGAAAAGTCCCACAACATATGAGCCTCACTACTAAAAATCTGATAGGGGTTACTTTCCTTATATTGTAGCTCCTTGACTAAATAATCATTCATAAGACTT